>CAISGS010000464.1 GCA_903884915.1 uncultured Caulobacteraceae bacterium
CCGTTCGGCCGTATATCGCGACCCCTCGGAGGTCTGCCAACTGGAATAGAGGCCAAACTGGCCGAGTGTGAAGGGCTCGGATTTGAGGCCGCTATGGTTGGCGAGCCAAGCGGTGACTTGGGCGGGATCGGTTCGGCCCAGATAGGCGAGCGTCACGTGCGGGGTATAGTTGCGGCCATCGGGCTTGAGCCCTGCGCGGCGCGCGGCGGCCTCGCAGCGTCCGGCCAGAACCCGCAAGGCCTCGTTCTCTTGCAGGCCCGCCCAGATGGCCGTGATGCGGTCGCCCTCGTCAAAGGCCCCAACGCTGGACAGGCTGAGCGTCAGGGGCTTGCCCGTGACCTTAGCCAGTTCGGCATCGAGGTCTTCGGCCATGACCTCGGTCAGATCGCCAAAGAACCGCAAGGTCACATGCAGGGCCTGCGCTGGACGCCACCTTGCCCCCTCAATGCCGCATTGGCTGGGGGTAAGGCTCTGGGCCACCCCATCGGGGATGGCCAAGGCGGCGAACAGGCGAATCATGGCGGCCTCTGGGCTAAAGGGCCTCAGGCCCTAGGGGCAGGGATTGGGCTGGGCATAGTGAAGGGCCTCGACGGCCTTTTCTATGTCGGATGTCCATTCCATCTCGAAGGCGTCAATATCGACCTTCAACTGGGCCATGGTCGAGGCCCCGATGATGGTCGACGTCACGAAGGGGCGACTGTCGCAGAACTTCAGAGCCAAGGTCTCAGGCAGGACGCCAAGCTCAGCCGCAAGGGCCAGATAGGACGAGATGGCGGCATCGGCGCCGGGGCCTTCATAGCGCTGAAGGCGGTTATAGAGGGTCTTGCGCGCGCCAGCTGGCAGGGCGCCGTTCTGGTACTTGCCGGTCAAATAGCCTTGGCCGAGCGGCGAATAGACCAGCAGCCCGACATCTTCACGCATGGCGATTTCGGCCAAGCCCAGTTCGAATACGCGATTGACCAGGCTGTAAGCGTTCTGGATCGAGGCAATGCGCGGCAGGCCGTGCTTTTCTGCTTCGGCGACAAAGCGCATGACGCCCCAAGGGCTTTCGTTCGATACGCCAATATGGCGGATATTGCCCTTTTCGACATGGCGACCGAGGTTGGCCAAAATGTCTTCGAACGGCTCAAAATCCATCGGATAGTCGGCATAGGTCATGCCGCCAAAGACCCGCAGGGCGCGGTCTGGCCAGTGCATCTGATAGAGATCGATATAGTCGGTCTGCAGACGCTTGAGTGACTTCTCCACCGCCTCATCGATCTGGGCCTTGGTGTGGCGGGTCATGGACTCGTTTTCGCGGGTCCAGCTCATGGGGCTGCGACCGGCGATCTTGCTGGCCAAAATGACCTTGTCGCGCTTGCCGCTGGCCTTGAACCAGGTGCCGATGATCCGCTCGGTGGAGCCTTGGGTTTCGGCCTTGGGCGGGACCGAATACATTTCGGCCGTGTCCCAGAAATTGATTCCGGCATCCAGAGCATAGTCCATCTGCTCATGGCCTTCGGCCTCTGTGTTTTGATCACCCCAGGTCATGGTGCCAAGGCACACACGCGAGACCTGAAGGCCGGTGCGGCCAAGTTCAGAATAGTCCATCAATTTCCCCCGCCCTCAGGCCATTTCGTAAAAAGAACATCCTCGCGCCATGGCGAGATTTCGACCAACTTTCTGGTTCAAACGCGCCTTTGATGCAATTCCAATCGTTATCTTTCGGCAATCTAACAAAACCGTTATGCCGAGGTGCTTGCGAAACGGCGTCATTCACCCAATATAGGGGAGGTGCCCAATGTTGGGCGTTAGAAAAGGGCTATGACTCGATGATCGACCTCAACCGCGGCTATGCGCGTCCGGTCCCGGTGGATCACGCCGACATGTCGGTGGATACGGGCCTGCGATCCTTCATGCTGGGCGTTTACAACAAGGTGGCCTTGGGCCTGCTCTTGTCTGCGGCCTTGGCATTCCTGACCTCCAGCTTCCCCCCCGTGCGGGATCTCATGTTCCGCGTCGTCGAGGGCCGTCTGGTTGGCATGACGATCTTGGGCATGATTGTCTCCTTTGCCCCCCTCGCCGTGATTCTATTTTCAAGCTTTGCCCTGCGTAACCCGACGGAAAAGTCAGCCGGTATCACCTACTGGACGATCGTTTCTCTGATGGGCGCGTCCTTGGGTGTGGTGATGTTGGTCTATACCGGCGCATCCGTCGTCTCGACCTTCCTGATCACGTCCGCGGCCTTCGGGGCCCTGAGCTTGGTGGGTTACACCACCAAGAAGGACCTGACCGCTATGGGCAGTTTCCTGATCATGGGCCTGATCGGCATCATGCTGGCCTCGATCGTCAATATCTTCCTGAAGTCTTCGGCCATGGCCTTTATGGTCAATGTGCTGGGCGTGCTGATCTTTTCCGGTCTGATCGCCTATGACACCCAGCGCCTGAAGATGAGCTACTATGAGATGGGCGGCGACAAGGCCGCTATGGGCGTGGCGACCAACTTTGGCGCGCTGAGCCTCTATCTGAACTTCATCAACCTGTTCCAGTTCTTGCTGTCGATCCTGGGTGATCGTCGCTAGATCTGGCTTCAGTCTCTTTCGGAAGGGCCTCGGTGAAAGCTGGGGCCCTTTTCTTTTGGGCCCTAGTCGACGACGGCGAACTTGCCCTTATCGAAGATCTTCAGCACCTGTTCCAGTTCATGGCCCCGTTTGAGGATCATGCCGCCCTGCCCGATCACAGCAAAGGCCCCCTGCTTGCGCGCCAGAGCGGGCCGCTTTTCGATCCGGTAGATCGGCTGTTCTGCCGCGTGTTTGAACACCGAGAACTGGGCATAGTCGCGCAGGCCATCGATGGCATAGTCCCGCCATTCTCCCGCCGCGACCATCCTGCCATAGAGGCGCAAGAGCCGCTCTAACTCGCGACGTTCAAAAAAGGTGACGGGGGCAGTCGGGGTGCCCGAAGGATCAATGCTCATAGGGCGAGCCTACCGATAAATTTCGCCGCGTCAAAAGCCGTTGCGCGAAAGCCACGCCAAACCGGCCTTGAGCGCAGGTGCAGCAAAAGCGCCTTGAAATGACCTTATTTCCGACTTGGACGCGCCTGTTTGCCCAGCGATGCTCTCCTTGTCGAACGGTGGTTGGCCCCAAGGTCTCGGACCCTGAATAGCCCCCCCAGCCCACCCTGATCCCGGGGCCCCATCGCTCGACGCCCTTAAGGCTCTCGAATGGCTCGGTTGCCCCACCCCTTACGAGCCCTCGTAAAAGAGCGAATAAAGCGGCATAAAGAGCCCGCATGGTCTTCCCCAAAGACCGTGCGGGCTTCATGCTGTCGGGAGCACTTAAGGGGACCCGGTTGAGGCTCCTGAAAATGAGGAGGAAACCTTATGACCACTAACGCCACTGGCCGCCTCGCGGGCCGCGCCTGCATCATTACCGGTGCCGCATCCGGCATTGGCCGCGCGACGGCTGAGCTCTTTGCTTCCGAAGGCGCGAGGGTTTTGGCCGTGGACCGTCCCGGCACCGACCTTAGCTTTACCGGCGATATCCAAGGTCTTGGCATCGACATTACCGGCGATGACGCGCCCAAGACCATTATCGATACGGCCATCGCGGCCTTTGGAAAGATTGATGTGGTCTATAATAATGCCGGCGTCAGCGGCAGCGCTCCAGCCTCGGAAACCACCGACGAGATGTTTGATCGGGTGCTGGCGGTCAATCTTCGCGCCGCCTTTCGCATCACCCGCCAAGCGGCGCCCCATCTGATTGCCTCGCCCCATGGCCGGATCATCGCCACGGCCAGCATCATGGCCAAGTTCAGCGACAATGGTCTGGTCGCCTATTCAGCCTCTAAGGCGGGAGTAGTCGGTATGATCAATAATTTCGCGCTCGAGTTGGGACGCCATGGGGTGACCGCTAATGCCATTCTGCCCGGGGCCATCGCCACCGGCATGACAGCGGCCAGCTTTGCCAATCCCGACATTGCCAAGATCTGGGCCAAGAAGGCGGCGATGAAGC
>CAISGS010000465.1 GCA_903884915.1 uncultured Caulobacteraceae bacterium
CCGCTCGATGGTCTGACGCGCGGCGGCTATAGGCTGGTCTATACCCCAAAACCTACCGATTTCTTCAAGGCCAGTGAGGCGCGGCGCAAGTCGGTCGACCTCACCTATTCGATTGGTGTGGTGCTGGATAAGGACGGCTCCATGTCCGATGTGATGTGGGATGGGCCCGCCTTTAAAGCCGGATTGATCCAGGGCAACCAAATCATTGCGGTCGGCGGTGTGGCCTATGAGGCGGACCTGTTGAAGGCAGCGATCACGGCGGCAACCGATCCGGCCAAGCCGGTGGAGCTTCTGGTTAAGTCGGGTGACCGCTATCGGACCGTCAAGCTGACCTATCAGGGCGGTCTGCGCTATCCGCGTCTTGAGCCGATCTCGGGGGCTCCGGCGCGGCTGGATGATCTCTATACGGCCCGCAAATAGGCCAAGGGTCTGAAGCCGTTGTGAGGGGATGATCGGACCGGTCCGTCATCCCCTCATCTCTTAGGCCCGTTGAGGATCGACGAGGATCTTCACGTGATTGTCGGGGTTGGATAGGGCGCTGAAGGCCCCGGCCACTTCGGACAGCCCCACCTTGCCGGTGATCATCGGCGACACATCGATCCGGCCCTCGGCAATGTCGTGCAGCGTTCCGGCAAATTCTTCGGGCGTGTAGCCGAGCACGAACCGCAGATCGAGATGCTTGTTGATGGCGATCGAGGGCTCGATGGTGTCGGGCTGCATACAGACACCCGCGACGATGATCTGGGCCCGAGGCGGCGCGCCCTCCATGACCTTTTGCAGCACGCCCGGTGAGCCGACACATTCAAAAATGATCGGACGCGGCCAGGTCTTGCCCATCATCTGCATCATGAACTGTTCCTTGCCATTGGCGGGTACGCCCAGATCGCTCCAGCGGCCATAGGGGCTTTCCTTGGCCGGATCGATAATCACGTCCGCGCCCATCTTTTCAGCTGTAGCACGGCGCGTGGGCGAGAAGTCGGCGGCGATGACGGGGCCATGGCCTCTGGACTTGAGGGCCGCAATGACGGCCAAGCCGACGGGTCCGCAGCCTAAGACCAGACAGGGAGAGCCGGGCTCAAGGGCTGCTGCCGCTGCCGCATGGGCACCGACCGCAAAAGGCTCGGTCATGGCCGCATGGTCGGTGGACAGACCATTGGGCACAGGGATCAGCATATTTTCGTTCAGCACCATCTGCTCGGCAAAGCCGCCGGGCGTGGTGTTAGAATAGCCAACGGCGTTGAAGCCGGTTGCGGTAATCAGGACGGGCATGGACACGACGCGCGTGCCTGCTTTCAAGGTGCCGGTCGTTCCGGGACCATGTTCCAGGATCTCGGCGCAGAATTCATGGCCAAAGATCACATCGGCCTTGGGGTTGAGGCTGCTCTCGCCGCCCGAGCGGATCCCGGCCTCGACCATATTGTCCAGATAGTGCAGGGCGTGAAGGTCCGATCCGCAGATGCCGCAGCATAGGGTCTTGACCAGGGTCTGACCGGCAGTGGGGATGGGGGCGCTGACCTCATCACAGATCAAGCTTGTGCCGCGGCGGATAACAGCCTTCATCGATAACGCTCCCTTGGGTCGGCCCTCGTCTTATGCGCGGGCTCTAAACAGTTCTGAACCCTACTAGACAGGGCAGGCCTATGGGGCGTCAAGGCTCACGCGCGCTGGCGGTTCAGAACAGGCGCTTCGCCTTGGCCAGAGCGGCAATGCCCGCATCAAGCGTGGCGTCCTGCTTGGAAAAACACAGACGCACCACATGGCGTACCGGGTTCTCGGCATAGAAGCTCGACACCGGGATGGTCGCAACGCCCGCCTCCTGCACAGCGCGGCGACAGAAGGTCTCATCATCCACCGCGATACCCGAAGCGGCGAGGTCGACATTGACGAAATAGGTCCCGTCGCTGGGGAGGGTGACATACCCCTCTTGCTCTAAGCCCAGAACCAAGCGGTCGCGGCTTCGAGACAGGGCTTGGCGTTGCGCATCAAAAAACTCCACGCCCTTGCCTAGCCCAAAGGCAACGGCGGTTTGAAGGTTCGGCGGCGTGGTGAAGGCTAGAAACTGGTGGCCCTTTGCGACGATGGCGTTGAGGTGTGGGGCGGCGCAGACAAAGCCAACCTTCCAGCCGGTCAGGGCAAACATCTTTCCGGCTGAGCCAATCTTGACGGTCCGGTCCCTCATGCCCGGCATAGACATCAGCGGCGTATGGCCATGGCCGTCAAAGGTGACATGTTCCCAGACCTCATCACTGACGGCGATCAGGTCATGCTTGACGCAGACCTTGGCGAGCGCTGTGAGATCGTTAGTGCTGTGGACCTTGCCTGCGGGATTGAGCGGGTTGTTAAACAGCACCAGCCGGGTGCGGGGCGTAATGGCTGCCTCGAGCATCTCTTCGGTCAGGTGCCAGTGCGGTGGTTGCAGGCTGACCAAGCGCGGCACGCCGCCGGCGCGCTGAACCAGCGGCAGATAGGCATCATAGAGCGGTTGGATCAGGACCACCTCGTCGCCCGGCACGATCAAGGCGAAGAGAGCCGCAGCAATGGCTTCGGTCGCCCCAGAGGTCACAGTCACCTCTGATAGGCCATCCAGATCAAGGCCTTGAAAACGCTGGTAGTGGTCGGCGACGGCGAGCCGCAGTTCAGGCAAGCCCGCCATGGGCGGATATTGATTATAGCCATTGAGCACGGCGTCGGCGGCGGCTTGGCGAATATCAAGCGGCCCCGGGCCATCTGGAAAGCCTTGGCCCAGATTGACCGCGCCGGTCTGCCGCGCAAGGCCGGACATGACCTCGAAGATCGTCGTCGGCATCTGGTCGTAAATCGGGTTCACGAAGCCTCCTAGATGGGTAGAGCAGAAACTAACGAGGAACAGAGCCGGCGCAAAGCACGGCGTGGGGTCGACTGACTATTTTTCCGAGTAAAAATAATATAGCGATAGCTAACTTTTTGTTTTCATTGATAATTTAGTTGCGACTACCAATTTCCATGTCTTTACTCGCCCCAACAGATCGATCTTACCGCTTCGGCGAGACTCTGAAAGGACGACCATGCCACCGCTCGCAACCCCCTCCGTGGTTTATCTTCAGGACCCCTCTGCTGAGCAGGTTGGGTCTCATCTTGCCCCCCGATGGACTGGCAAGAGCCATGGACTATCGGCTTCGCCGCGCTTTCACGAGGTGAGCGTAGACATGGTTGTCAAGATGATTGGTCAGATCGCCACTATAGAACGACAACACGGCGAGGACGTGGCCCTCGCCGTGGTCGAAGATCTCAAAAGAATTTGGGCTAAGCCCCACCTAAGCCTGGTTCAATAGAGCCAAGCCTTAGGGTTTAGTCTTCAGCCATAGCGGCTGGAGCATTGGCCATCATCGATTGAGCCAGTTCCAGCACTGAGCGGCGCAGGCGGGTCGAGGAGATGGCCGAATAGGCGTCCAAAAGTTCCGCCGCACCGGGAAGGCGCAGCTTTGAAAGATCGGCGATCCGTTCGGATGAGCGACCCTTATCTTCGTCCAGATCATCCACCAGATCGCTGACGCGGCAGCCCAAGGTGTGGGCGATTTCGACCAGTCGCGAGAAACTGACGCGATTGGTGCCGCGCTCATATTTCTGAACCTGTTGGAAGCTCACGCCAATCGCATCGGCCAAGGCCTGCTGCGACATGCGCAGTGACCGGCGGCGAAGGCGAACGCTTTGACCCAAAGCAACGTCGAGGGGATGCGGCTCGTCGTCCGCGTTGGCTTTAATGGCACCCATGATGTATCGCACCTTTTGCGTAAGTTCTCGGTAGGGTAGATTGTAGACCATTCCTGCAGAGAAGATAGCGAAAACTATCGATAAATCCAATTATTTCTCATTCAGGGTTGCAAACCGGCAAGTCCTTGCCAATTTCCCTAATAAATTGAAGAGTTTTCGGTTTTCAAAACCCAACCTAAGGGGTCCAATAGACGGCCACTGGAACCTGATCTTGGTGCAAAACCCCGCGAATAGGGGCCTCTAAAATCGGTCCGTCGTTCAAGGCATCTCGATAGACCGCCCATTTTGACGCGCCCTTGAGCAACAGAATCATCTGCCGCGACTGCAAAAGGGCAGGCAGGCTCAAGGACAGTCGGGCAGGGCCTTCCATGGCGGGGCGCACTGCACGGGCCTTTAGCACGCCCGTCATGTCCATAGCCGCTTCGAGGCCGACGCCGCCAGGGAACAGGGATGCGGTGTGGGCATCATCCCCCATGCCCAGCAAAACCAGATCGAAGGGCTGAGCTAAGGTGCGCAAGGCCCGATCCATTTGAACTTCGGCGGCTTCGGGGGTCTCAGTATTGCATTTCAGACCTGTGAACCGTGCCGCCGCTGCAGGCCCCTGCAGCAGGGTTCGCCGGACCATCGCCTCATTGCTGGCAGGATCATCAACCGGAACCCAGCGCTCATCGGTCAGGGTCAACTGCACCTGCGACCAGGGCAGGTCCAGACGGCCTAAGGCCTCGTAGATCGGCACGGGGGTGGTGCCGCCACTGAGGGCAAGGCTGGCGGTCCCGCGCGCGGCGACCCCGGCGAGTATGGCTGATTTGATGGCCTCTATGGCGGCGGATTGAAGCGCGGCCATATCG
>CAISGS010000466.1 GCA_903884915.1 uncultured Caulobacteraceae bacterium
AAGCGGCTATCTGGACGAGGCGGCGCGTAGCTTTGGCCAAGCCGTATATGAGGGCCTCGCCGCCTTGCCCTTGATGCTCTCGGTTCGTGCCGCCGTGCGGGCCCATGTCAGCGCCCAGATGGGTCAGCCTGATCTGGCGCGGGCCTATGTGCAGGCCGGGATCGCGTTCCTTTCGCCGAGACCTGCGCAGCTGGTGGCGGTCGGTGGCCTGTCGGGATCGGGCAAGTCTTATGGCTCACGCCTCATCGCACCAGATCTGCAGGCCGTGATCTTGCGCTCCGACGAGGTGCGAAAGCGTCTTTGGGGGATCGGACCGCTGCAAACCTTGCCCAAGGAGGCCTATGGCCCCGGTCAGAGCGAGCGGGTTTACGGCGCCATGCTGGCCGAAGCCGGGCTGATCTTGCGCGCGGGTCAGTCGGTCGTCCTCGATGCCGTGTTCCTGCGTCTCGAAGAGCGTCAGGCGGTCGAGGCCCTCGCGGCGGAGTTGGGTCTAAGCTTCCAGGGCTATTGGATGGAGGCGCCAGAAACGGTCCTGCGCGGGCGGATCCAAGCGCGCGTTGGCGATGCCTCCGATGCGGACGGCGCTGTCCTAACCGAGCAACTGACCCGTGACCCGGGACCGCTGTCTTGGTCCCGCGCCCGTTCCGACCAGACTTTTATTCCGACTATGTCCGGCGGGTGATTGCAACCTTTTTGCCCTCGCCATAGGGTGCGGCGAAATATCTTTAGGGGAAATGCGCCATGCTTGGATTGATGCAGAACTGGCCTTTGACGGTCGATAAGATTCTGGACCATGCGAACCGTTGGTATTCGGGTCGCGAAGTGGTCAGCCGCTCGGTTGAGGGCCCCATTGTTCGCACCAACTATGCCGACATCCATAACCGCGCCAAGCGTCTGTCCAATGCCCTCTTGGGCATGGGGATCAAGACCGGTGATCGGGTCGCGACCTTGGCTTGGAATACCGGCCGTCACATTGAGGCCTGGTACGGCATTATGGGCATTGGGGCTGTGTGCCACACGCTCAATCCGCGTCTGTTCCCCGAGCAGCTGGTCTATATTATCAACCATGCCGAAGACCGGATTATCTTCACCGACCTGACCTTCCTGCCGATCCTTCAGGGCATTATCGACCAGTGCCCGACGGTCGAACATATTGTCGTCCTGACCGATGCGAGCGAGCTGAAAAACGTCACGCTGCGCGTCAAGGGCAAGCCCTGCCTGGCCATGGAAAGCCTGATCGATCAGCACCATGCTGAGGTCGTCTGGGGCGGCTTTGATGAGAATACGGCGGCGGGTCTTTGCTATACGTCGGGCACGACGGGCAATCCCAAGGGCGTGCTCTATTCGCACCGCTCGAACTATCTGCACACCTTGATTGGCCTTCAAACCGATGTTCTGGGCCTGTCAGCGAAAGATGTGATCTTGCCGGTGGTGCCGATGTTCCACGCCAATGCTTGGGGCATTGCCTTTGCCGCCCCGGCAGTCGGATCCAAGCTGGTCATGCCCGGCGCCAAGATGGACGGTCAGTCGATCTTTGAGCTGCTGGAAACCGAAGGCGTGACCTTCTCGGCGGCGGTACCAACGGTCTGGCAAATGCTGTTGCAGCACCTGCAATCGACAAACAGCAAGCTGACCACCCTCAAGCGCGTGGTTATCGGCGGCTCGGCCTGTCCCGAAGCCATTATCCGCGCCTTTGGCGACGACTATGGGGTGGATGTGACCCATGCTTGGGGCATGACCGAGACCTCACCGCTCGGCACGATCTCGAGGCCGACTGCCGAGGTTGAGGCCTTGGGCCCTGATGAGGTCATCCCCTTCAAGCTCAAACAGGGCCGCGCACCCGTCGGGATCGAGTTGAAGCTGACCAATGATGAGGGCCGCGAACTGCCCCATGACGGCACGACCTTTGGCCGTCTCAAGATTCGCGGCGCGACCATCTCTTCGGCCTATTTCAAGCAGGAAGGCGGCAATATCCTCGACGAGGACGGCTTCTTCGACACGGGCGACGTCTCGACCATCGATCAGTATGGCTTCATGCAAATCACCGACCGGGCCAAGGATGTGATCAAGTCTGGCGGCGAATGGATCTCTTCTATCGAGATTGAAAATATCGCTGCGGGCCATCCCAAGTCTGCCATCGCCGCCGTCATTGGCATCGCCCATCCCAAGTGGGACGAGCGGCCTTTGCTGCTGGTCAAGCTGCGTGAGGGACAGACCAGCACCAAGGAAGAATATCTCGCCTTCCTCGATGGCAAGATCGCCAAGTGGTGGACGCCTGACGATGTGGTCTTTGTCGACGACATTCCGCTGGGCGCGACCGGCAAGATCGACAAGAAGATCCTGCGCCAGCAGTTCGAAACCTACAAACTACCGACGGCTTAGGCCGAAGGTCCGGGGGACAAGGGCAGGGGTCTTAGGCCCTTGCCGATCCCGCCAGACGGTTTAGGCTCGGTTCAAACAACCCACGGGGCACTTCGATGAAAATCAGCATTACAGCGGCCAAGACCTATTTGCGGATCGCACTCCTGATCGCGGTGCTTCCCATCATCTCGATTGTCGTGGGGGCGGTGGCCACCAAGACCGGCCTATTGAACTGGAAGCTCGGCTTTGGGCTGATGACCTTTATGGGTCCGCCGATGATCGCGATGCTCAGCGTGGCGACCGGCGTCATTGGTCTGGTCGTGGCGCTGTTGGCCGGGATCAAGGATCTGTGGCTGCGCGCAGCGGGCCCCTTGGTCGTGACCTTGGTGGTTATGGGCGGATTTATGGGATTGAAGTCGGTCGCGACCTCGGTTCCGCCGATCCATGATGTGGCCACCGACTGGTCCGAGCCCCTAACCTTCTCCGAAGCGGTCATGGCATCGCGCGGCGCGGGGACCAATCCTGTGGTTGCCGACCCACTGGCCCCCGATAAGAGCCGGGTTGCGGATCTCAATGCCAAGGCCTGCCCCGAAGCCAAACCTGCCGTGCTGGCAGAAGCCCCGGCGGCAGCCCATGACAAGGTCAAGGCGGCTCTTGTGGCCGTGGGTCTAACCATTGTGACCGACGATGCGGCGACCGGCCGGATCGAGGCCGTGGCCACCAGTCGTCTCTATGGCTTTAAGGACGACGTGGTCGCACGGGTTCGGGCCAAAGATGCAGGCACGCAGGTCGATTTCCGCTCGGTCAGCCGCGTGGGCATGTCCGACCTCGGCGCCAACTGCAAGCGCATCACCGCCATTCGCGCGGCTCTGCTGAAATAGACGCTCTAATCTGGCAGGCGGAGCAGGGTATCTAACCCGGGCGCTGCGTCAGCCAGCAGGCGGCCATCCTTGACCATCTGAATGACGTGGGCCTGGATGGAGCGCGCAGCGGCGGGGTGTAGCCGCGAATCAACCGCCGCATAGATCACCGGCACGATGGTCAGGATCGAGGCCGGACCCTTGGCCAGTTGCTCGATGATCTGGGCCTCACGCGCGCGGCGATGGTCGGCATAGGCTTGGATAAAGGGCGCAGGCTCGGTGATCGGCGGGCCATGGGTCGGCCAGAGTGTGGCAAAGCCCTTGGCTTGGATTCGGTCCAGACTGGCGAAATAGGCCCCCATATCGCCGTCGGGCGGGGTGATGACCGTGGTCGACCAGCCCATAATATGATCGCCAGAAAATAGGGCGTTTTCCTCTGCCAGCCCATAACAGACATGGTTTGAGGTGTGGCCGGGGGTGGGGATGGCCTCAAAGGTCCAGCCGGGACCCGAAATGATCTCCCCGCCCGATAGGATCACATCGGCCTTGAAGGCCAGATCGTCCCCGGCCTCCATCGTCACCTCACCATCGCTGGTCGCCGCCCCAATGGGCATGGCGTAGATCTTGGCGCCTGTCCGCGCCGCGAGGGGATGGGCGAGGGG
>CAISGS010000467.1 GCA_903884915.1 uncultured Caulobacteraceae bacterium
CCAGTCCAGCATCTCTTCTGCCTTAAACCGGCGCGCGGTCATGACCATCAAGCTCGCGCGCTGGGCACCGATCAGGCGAGGCAGGGTGTGGGTCAGGCCAAAGCCAGGATGAAAGCCAAGCTTAGTAAAGTTGGCCGCAAATCGCGCTTCGGGCGCGGCGATCCGATAGTCCGCTGCGATGGCCAGTCCCAGGCCCGCCCCGATGGTCGCCCCTTGAATTGCCGCGACGATGGGCTTTTTGCAGGCAAAGAGCCGAAGGGCCTGATCATAGAACTCGCGCACCGGATCGGCACTGACCCCGCCCATGCCGTCGCGGGTGGCAAGGTCGGCCCCCGCACAGAAGGACTTGCCCTCAGAGGCCAGCACCACGGCCCGGATCTCTGGATTGGCATCAAGCCCTTCCAGCTGATCGGCCAGCGCCCGGAGCAGATCGACATTGACGTGATTGTGCGGCGGATTGTGAAACACCATTTCGGCCACGTGCCCATGGATATGCAAGGTGATCATGTCGCTGGTCATGGGTGGGTCCGCCCGCTCGATTATGGTTGGCACCGATCATAGCGAGGAAGTCGGCTGCGCCAACAGACAGTTACGCGACCTTGGTCCTTGCCAGCGTGCAGGTTCGGCTCCTAGATGGGTCCAGAGGCCGGATCAGCGGCCCATCCAACATGTGGGAGAGCGCCCGATGCGCCTTAGACAGATCGCCCTGGTGGGCAGCGACCTTGAGGCCGCGCGCGCTGACATTACTGCCGTCCTAGGCCTTGGCGCGGCCTATGCCGATCCGGGCGTTGGCAAATATGGTCTGCATAATGGCGTCTGGCCGATTGGCGATACGTTCCTAGAGGTGGTCTCTCCGACCCAAGCGGGCACCACGGCGGGGCGGCTGATCGACAAGCGCGGCGGCGACGGCGGCTATATGGCGATCTTCCAGTGCCAAGACCTTGCGGCGGCCCGCGCGCGGATCATTGCTCAGGGCGTGCGCATTGCCGATCAGTTTGATGGAGATGGCGTCGCCTTCACCCA
This sequence comes from uncultured Caulobacteraceae bacterium, assembly GCA_903884915.1. Taxonomy (GTDB): domain Bacteria; phylum Pseudomonadota; class Alphaproteobacteria; order Caulobacterales; family Caulobacteraceae; genus CAISGS01. The sequence goes on from CAISGS010000467.1 coordinate 1,024, forward strand.
TCTGCACCCCCGCGATCTGGGCGGAGCGATTGTCTCTGTCGATGCCATGGTGCCCACCGAGCGCTGGCAATGGGGCGGTCCCGATTGGCAGGCCAATGTCCGTACCGAGGTGGCCTGCGAGATCGTGGGCGCAGAACTGCAAGGCGATGATCCTGCCGCCATGGCCGCGCGCTGGGCCGGGGCCTTGGGTCTGAAGGCCAAGGCCGTTGCTGGTGGCTGGCGCATTGAGACCGAGGGCGGGGAACTGCGCTTTGTCACGGCCACCGATGGCCGGGGCGAAGGCCTGGGCGCGTTCGATGTCGCCGTGCGCAATCCCGCTGATGTTCTGGCCCGCGCCAAGGCTCAGAACTGTCTCGATGCGGAGGGAAACGTGGTTCTTTGCGGAACACGGGTCCGGTTGGTTCAGGCCTAAAGAGAAAAACCCCCGCGCCGCAAAGCGCAGGGGTTTTCATTGATTGGGCCGAAGGGGCTGTGTTTAGCGGCCCTTAAAGACCGGCTGGCGCTTTTCGACGAAGGCCAGCGACGAGGCCTTGTGGTCATCGGTCATCATGGTGCGGACCATGCCGACCGCTTCTGCGTCCATGACATCGCTCAGCGAGCCATGGGTGGCCATGCCGAGGTTCTTCTTCATATAGCCGATGGCGGCCGTGGGCAGGTTGGCCAAGCGTTGGATCAGGGCGGCGGCGGCCTCTGGCAATTCCGCGCCCGGAACCGCCTTATTGACGATGCCGAGGGCGGCGGCCTCTGCGCCCGTAATCACATCGGCCGTGAAATAGAGCTCGCGGGCCTTGGCCGTGCCGACCAACTGGGTCAGGAAATAGCTGCCGCCGTAATCGCCCGATGCGCCGATCTTTGAGAAGGCGGTGGTCAGCTTGGCCTCGTTAGCAGCGATGCGCATGTCGCAGGCCAGAGCGATGGATAGGCCAGCCCCTGCGGCGGGTCCGGGAATGACCGCCAAGGTCGGCTTGGGCATTTCATAGAGCAGGCGGCTAAATTCCATGCCGGTACGCAGGCCATGGACGCGCTCTTCAAAGGTTGGCAGTTCCGCGCCTGCAACAGGCCCTGAGGCAAAGCCCTTGACGTCGCCGCCCGCGCAGAAGGCCGCGCCCGTGCCGGTAATGACGACCAAGCGAACCTTTGGATCAGCGGCCAGACGCGGCGCCGCCGCAGACAGGGCGGCCATCATCTCGCCGGACAAGGCGTTGCGCGCCTCTGGACGGTTCATGGTCAGGGTCGCAACCCCGTCAGCAAAGGTCTCGATTAGGTGATCGGTCATGGTCGCCTCCAGCGTTTATGTTTTGCCAAGGATAGCCCATTCGCGCCAAGGCCAAAGCTGAAAATGGGTGGCTTGTCAGGTCTTGTCGGGCTGTCGAACCGTCTAATTCCAATCACGGGGCTGACAGGGGCGCAAAATACCGCAAACATGCACCCCTAAGGGTCGGCTGTGGGGCGGACCGAGAAAGGCCGTGCCAAGCGGCGATCGCGTAGGGGGACAGGACCATGAGCCAAGCACAACCAGCCTCGGTCGGGCGCAACGACGTCCTGACCATCGGGGCCGCGTCGGTGGGCACGGTGTTCGAGTGGTACGACTTCTATCTCTATGGCTCGCTGGCCACCTATATCACTCACCACTTCTTCTCCGGCGTGAACGAGACCACGGGCTATATCTTTGCCCTGCTGGCCTTTGCGGCGGGCTTTGCTGTGCGGCCATTCGGTGCGCTGGTCTTTGGCCGGTTGGGCGATCTTTGGGGCCGAAAGAACACCTTCCTGGTGACTATGCTCTTGATGGGTCTATCGACCTTCGTGGTCGGTATGTTGCCCAGCTATGAGCAGATTGGCATCATCGCGCCGGTGGCCCTGGTGGTGATGAGACTGGTTCAGGGCCTAGCCTTGGGCGGTGAATATGGCGGGGCTGCGACCTATGTGGCCGAACATGCGCCTGCGGGCCGGCGGGGCTTCTATACCAGCTTCATTCAGGTCACCGCGACCTTTGGCCTGTTCCTCAGTCTTGTCGTGATCCTCCTGACCCGCAAGGTCATGGGCGAGGATGCGTTCCAAGCCTTTGGCTGGCGCGTGCCGTTCCTCGTCTCGATCCTGCTGCTCGGCGTGTCCCTATGGATCCGGCTACAACTGTCCGAGAGCCCTTCGTTCCAGCGCATGGTCGATGAGGGCAAGGGCTCCAAGGCCCCCCTGACCGACGCCTTTGGCAAGTGGCCGAACCTCAAGATCGTGATTTTGGCGCTGGTCGGACTGACGGCGGGGCAGGCGGTGGTCTGGTATACGGGCCAGTTCTACACCCTGTTTTTCCTCGAAAAGACCCTCAAGCTGGACGGGGCCTTGACCAATGGTCTGGTGGCTACCGCCCTTCTGTTTGGCACCCCGTTCTTTGTCCTGTTCGGCTGGTTGTCCGACAAGATCGGGCGCAAGCCGATCATCATGCTGGGCTGCGTCTTGGCGGCGCTGACCTATATGCCCCTGTTCAAGGCCCTGACCGTCGCGGCCAATCCGCAACTCGCCGCAGCGGTCGCCTCAGCGCCGGTGACGGTGGTCGCTGATCCCGCCGACTGCGCCTTCCAGTTCGATCCGGTTGGCAAGACGGTGTTCAACAGTTCTTGCGATCTGGCCAAGTCCTATCTGGCCAAGGCCGGTGTGACCTACACCAATCAGGCCGCACCAGCGGGCACGCTGGCTCAGGTCAAGATCGGCAACGAGACCCTCACGGCCTTTGACGGTAAGGGGCTCGATAAGGCCGCGTTCAAGGCCCAAAAGACCGAATGGGATACGGGTCTCGGCGCAGCCCTGAAGGCGGCGGGCTATCCGGCCAAGGCTGATAGCGCCCTTGTCGACCGACCCAAGGTCATCGGTATTCTGTTCTTGCTTGTGATCTATGTGACCATGGTCTATGGCCCAATCGCCGCCATGCTGGTGGAGATGTTCCCAACCAATATCCGCTACACCTCGATGAGCCTGCCCTATCATATTGGCAATGGCTGGTTCGGGGGCTTCTTGCCGACCACAGCCTTTGCCATGGTCGCGGCGACGGGGAACATCTATTACGGCCTCTGGTACCCCATTGTCGTGGCCAGTGTGACGGCCGTGATTGGCATCCTGTTCCTGAAAGAAACCAAGGACGTGGACATTGACGCCTGAAGATCGGCTCGATCACAAGGCCCAGGCCACGAGTAGGCGCTGGAATTGGCTGCGCATTGCGGGCTTGGTCTGTTTTGGTGTGCTTGTGGCCGTGATGATTGCGCGGTTGACCTCGCCCATGGTGGCGGCGGTCTGTGGCTGGGACAGTCTGGCGATCAGCTATCTGGCCGTTCTGTTCTGGCGACTTGGCCGGGTGGATTCCAAAACCCTGTCACGCCGGGCCGCCGAAATCGATCAAGGGCGCCGGATGCTGACCGGCCTGTTCGCTGCCGCTGCGGTCGCAAGCCTTGGAGCCATCGGGGTCATTGTCAGCGGTGGCCAGGACGCCTTTCGCGTGGCGCTGGGCGGGGCGACCATCTTGATCTCTTGGACCCTGATGCATACGGTCTTTGCCACCCACTATGCCCATCGCTATTTCGCCGTGGGCGGCGGCATCGACTTTCCCGGCGATCCCGCGCCGCGGTTCAGCGAGTTTCTCTATTTCGCCTTCACCGTGGGCATGACCTTTCAGGTGTCTGACGTCACCACCACCAGTCAAGCCATGCGCCGACTGGTCCTGACCCATGCGGTGGTGGCCTTTGCCTTCAATACGGTGATCATCGCCATCACGGTCGGGGTGGCCGCGAGCCTGATCTAAGGCCCAGCCAAGCGCGAACGCCGGGTATCTGGCGCAGAACCAGACGCTCGATCAGACCGACCACAATCAGCGACAGGCCAAACAGCGGCAGGAACAGGCCAAAGCCTATCAGCAGAACGCCTAGGCCAATCGCCAACCGGTCCGATCCGACCGGCTCTGGCGCGCCGAGCTTGCCGTCGGGGCGTCGGCGCCACCACATGACCACGCCGCTTACCGCTAGAAGGCAAAGGCCCGCTGCGGTCAGCACGCCAAGAGCCTGATTGAACCAGCCGAAGAGCTGGCCCTCATGGGCGGCAATGCCGTAGCCAACGATCTGGTCGATCGGATGGCGCTGGTTGAAATTCTCACGGTTGAGGATCGTGCCGGTGATGGGATCGAGCACCATGGTCACGCGCAAGGTTCGGTTTTGAGCATCGGACTTGCCCGTCCAGCCCGGTTCGCGCTTGGAGGGGGGCGAAATCAGGACCGGGGCGGCGAGGTTGAGGGGCCGAAGGGTGCTGGCCATCCGCTCGACCGAGATGGCGGGCGGGGGCATCATCATGACGTGATCCATCTCCATGGCTCCCATATCCATGCCGTCATGGACCGACGAAGATGCCATGGCCTGTTCAGCCGACCGGCTCTGGCCCCAGTCCTGCTGAACGGCGGCGGTGTGGGTCAGGTTTCGCACGGTCTTGAAGCCCTCTCCCCAGACCGAGGTCCAAGGCAGACCCGTGAGCAGCAGGAACAGGGCAAGGCTGGAGATCCACACTCCAGTCACGGCATGGAGATCGCGCCAGAACAGCCTCTTGCCCTGATTGAGGCGCGGCCAGACCACCCCCGCCAAGCCTTGGGCCTGCCTCGGCCACCAGAGGTAAAGCCCGCTGACCACCATGACGATGGCCCAAGAGGCCGCTAACTCGACAAGGTTCGAGCCCCGGTCCCCCATCAGAAGTTCGCCATGCAGGGTCTTGATCACCTCCATCGGGCGGTCCTTGTCCTTGACCTTTTGCAGGATCGCGAGGGATTGGGGGTGGACATAGACAAGGACCATCTCGCCCTTGGCGCTAACCTCGATCCGGGCGGCATCGTGCGGATCGTGCCGCACCTCGTAGGATTTCAGGCTCCCGCCCGGCACGGCGGCGAGGGCCGCCTCGATCTGCTCATCGGCGCTGGCCGGTGCCCCCGCAAAGGCCAGATGGTCATAGGGCCGGTCCAGCCAAGCCTCCACCTGCGGCTTGAACAGATAGAGCGAGCCGCTGAGCGCCAGAATGATGATGAAGGGCACACAGAACAGCCCCGCATAGAAATGCCAGCGCCAGAGGGTGCGATAGAGGTTGAAGGGTGGCTTAAGGGTCTGAACGGTCATTTTTAATCCCTCACCACTTGGCTTTCAGATCAACGACAAGGGCGCGCTGCGGCAGGGGGTGGGCGACATAGGCTTGGTCGTTAAAGAGGTTATCCACCCCGACACTGACCTGAACCCTGTCTGTGGCATCCCAGGACAGGCGGCTATCAACGGTAAAATATTCGCTCTGGAAACCGTAGGCATCGCCGCGCACCAGTCCAAACAGGTCCGAATTGGGCCGCGAGCCATAGCGCCAGCCCAGCGA
>CAISGS010000468.1 GCA_903884915.1 uncultured Caulobacteraceae bacterium
ATTCATCCTCATCCTGAGCCTGTCGAAGGACGAGGATGAAAAACAAGGCCCCCTTTGATGTTCCGCATCGCTTCCCCCTTTGGGGGAAGTACCTGCGCAGCGATGGTAGGGGGTTTGGGCCCTAGACCGGCTCGGCGTGGGACAGCCAGCCCTTTTCGGCGCGCCAGTTGGGGGACAGCCCATCAAAGCGGCTGAGCTTGAGCAGTTCGAGGTCGGCAAACGAGCATTTGCCGTCCATCACCAGATCACGCACCGCATGGCCGCTGGCAGGCGAAAGACCAAAGCCGACGCTAGACATGGTGATCATCGTCACATTGTCGATCCGGTCAATGACGGGACGGCCATCGGGCGTGTTCTCAATGACCCCGGCCCAACTGCGGATCACCCGCAGGTTCCCAGCCTTACTGAATAGGCCGAGCAAACGCTTGGTCAGGTTACGCACCAAGGGCGAGCCGGGACGAACCGACGGACCCGTCAGTCCGACATCAAGCCACTCATGAGGGCCACCCCCATAGGCGAGGTTGCCGCGCTTGGTCTGACGGCCATAGAGACCGTTACCGTCCACCGCGCCAATGCCCATCATCGGGGCAGGCTCGGTGACGATCATCTCCGCCCGCGCCGAAGCGATGGGCAGGTTGATTCCCACGCCCGCCAGCAGAATCGCGCTCTGCGGACCCGCCGCCACAACGACGCTGTCGCAGCCTAAGATGCCGTCCTTGGTCTCGACGCCAATGACCTTGCCGCCTTCGCTGACCAGTCTCAGGACGGGCGTGTGCTGTTGAATACGGCCGCCCAGATCCTGCAGGGCCCAGGCATAGGCCTGCACTGTGCGCTGAGGGTTGGCCTGACCGGCGATGGTCAGATGCACGCCGCCGAGGATATTGTCACCGCTCATCGGGACCCGTTCGCGGATCTCTTGCAGGTCGATCTCATGGGCCGGAGAGCCGTTCTCGCAGAAGGTCTCGGCCATATAGCGATAGTGCTTAAGCTGCCCCTCGGTCGTGGCCAGCACCAGCTTGCCGCGTTGATATTCGGTCGAATAGCCGAGCATCTCGTCCATCATCGGCCATAGACGCTGCTCTTCGGCAAAGAGCGGACTTTGGAAATGCGACGCCCCGCCACCATTGCGGCCCGAGGCTTCCCATCCGACAATGCCCTTGTCCAACACCAAGACATCAACGCCTGACCGGGCCAGCCACCAGGCTGCGCTCAGGCCACTGACACCCCCACCAACAACAATGACTGTAGCGCCCTTTTGCGTGCTCATGATCGCTCGGTCCTAGATGTGCTGGCTGTCGGTGAGCATTTCGAGGTGCATGGCCTCACGCTCGGTACCGATGTCGTTATAGGGAACCCACTGGCTGGCAATGCCGAACCAGACATCCCAGTTCGAGGTCATGTCATAGGGCTCGTCATGGGCCGCCAGCACACTCATGGGCAGGGGCCGAACGGGCGCGCGATAGCCCGCGAGCGGCACCTTGGCCACCGGCACGTTCGACGATTGGGCGAGGATCAGGGCCACCTGCTCCCGGCAGCGGCGCGCTTGGCACTGGCCCATACAGGCGCGAGTCAGGCGCTTGAACTGGTCCTGATTGAGCGGACCATCAGCAGCGAGGCTCTGAATATCGCGCTTGGCAGCGACCTCAGAGGGTGGGCCAAGATAGCGGGGCTGACGCACGGCGGTGAGATCACCGCGCGTGACCTCTTCGCACTGGCAAACTACGATGGAATCGTCACCGACCTTCATCAGAGCCGCCATCCAGTCGGCATGATAGGCGTGGGCGTCGAGACGGGTCGCAGCGGCAGGAGCCTCATCGGCGAGAGGCTGACCGGCAAGGGCGGCGAGGGCCAGAGCCGCGGCAGCCTCGCCATGGGCGGCGGCATCGACAGTGCTGAGACCGGCGCAATCTCCG
>CAISGS010000469.1 GCA_903884915.1 uncultured Caulobacteraceae bacterium
ATTGAGCCCTTGCTCGGCAATGGTGTGGATCCTGAGGAGGCGAAATCGCGAGCAGAATATCTGTTGCGCAGTCTGAGGCTGCCTGAAGCCCTATGGTCTCTGCCGCCAGCAACCTTTTCAGGCGGCGAACAACAAAGGGTCAATATCGCGCGCAGTTTCATTCGAGAATATCCTGTCCTGCTGCTCGACGAGCCGACAGCCTCTCTTGATGCAACTAACCGAGAAACCGTCGTTACCCTTATCAAGGCCGCCTTGGACAAGGGAGCCGCCATGATTGGCATTTTTCACGATCAAGATGTCCGCGATGCTGTGGCGACCCGACATTTTGACGTGTCTTCCTTCAAAATGGACATGGAGTCTGCAGCGTGAGCCTTACGCTTTTTTGTCGCCAGATCGTGACACCTTCGGGTGTCCTTTGCGGCAACCTTGTGATTGAGAACGGCTTGATCCGTGACATCGTTCCTAGCGATCACCCGGCCTTGGGGGCTGAGTGCCTAGGGGATGACCTCTTGATCCCTGGGCTGGTTGATATCCATACGGACAATCTTGAAAAGCATTTTCAACCCCGTCCCGGCGCGCAATGGGATGCTGTTGGCGCTGCCCTTGCCCATGATGGTCAGTGTGCAGCAGCAGGCATCACGACCGTTTTCGATAGTCTGAGCCTTCATGGGCGTAAGGAGGGGCTAGATCGTAAGGGTGCTCTGGCCCCAATGATCAGCGGTGTGGACTATGCAGCCAGCCAAGGCATGCTACGGGTCGACCACCTGCTACATCTGCGCGCCGAGGTCACCAATCCTGAACTTACTGATCTGATGGAGCCTTACAGGCACCATCCTCGCCTTCGCCTATTGTCAGTGATGGATCACACCCCTGGCCAGCGCCAAACCGCCGACTTAAAACGCTTTGAGGAACGTATGGTCTCGTCAGGCCATGGCGCCAATGAGGTGACGGAGATGCTCGCCGTCCATACCGCTTGGCGCGACCAGTCTGCGGCCCCGGCCAACCGCGCCTATGTGGTTGCCATGGCGCATAAGGAATCTATCCCGTTGATGAGCCACGATGACGAAAATGCTGATCATGTCGAGGAGTCTTGGGACAATGGGTGCATTGCTTCGGAGTTTCCGGTGTCCATCGCTGCAGCCCGGTTAGCCCATGAACGTGGTATGCTCAATGTCATGGGTGCGCCCAATTTCGTGCGCGGTGCCTCACATTCTGGCAATCTAGGGGCTAGAGACTGCGCTGAAGCGGGGCTGTTAGATATCTTGGCTTCAGACTATATCCCTTTATCCATGATACGGGCCGCCTTCCAACTCACCGAAGCCCCGTTTAACTGGTCGCTTGCGGCTGCCATCGCCACCGTAACTGACAACCCAGCTCGGATCGCAGGCTTGAGCGACCGCGGGGCTATTGTCGAAGGGCGGCGTGCGGATCTGGTCCGGATAGGCTATCAAAATCTGGGCTGGCCGATTGTTCGGCGGGTATGGTGCGAGGGGCGTTTGGTGGCATGACAGCGCGCTACGCGATCTATTATTGCCCAGAGGCCGATGCGCCGCTCACCCTTGCTGCGGCCACCTTTCTGGGTCGAGACGCCTTTGATCGGCCGGTCGACCCCCGCGCGCCCTTGCTGGGCCTGGAGGATCTGGATCTCGATGGTTTGACGGCTGATCCACGTGGCTATGGGTTTCATGCCACGCTTAAAGCGCCCTTCGAATTGGCGGCCGATCGCAGCCAAGACGAACTGGTTCAGGCTTTAGAGGCCTTTTGTCAGGCCAAGGCGCCCTTTACGGCGCCGATTGAAGTGTCCGATATAGGGCCTTTCATCGCCTTGAGGTTGGCATCCCCAAGTGTCGAGATGGATCAGTTACATCGGGCCTGCGTGACTGAGTTTGAGCCTTTTCGAGCGCCGCTTTCTGACGCCGATCTTGAACGTCGCCGCCGTGCGCGCCTCACAGCGCAACAGGAGCTTTGGCTACAAGAGTTCGGCTATCCCTATATTTTTGACGACTTTCGGTTTCACATGACCCTTACGGGCAGCATTAAGGACGACGGTCTACGGGCGAAAGTGGTACGCGCCCTGTCTGATCGATTCGCACCCTTTGAGGGAAACCACAGGTTCGAAACCCTAGCCCTTTTCAAGCAAGAGACCCGTCAGGATCCGTTTAATGTGGTAAAAATATCTCGATTTGCGATTTAGTCGGAAATCAAAAAATATTGAGACAGGCCTTGTCGAGGGATCAGTTTCTACAACAAGCTCATACAATCGAGTTGCTGTTAGAAAATGCAATAATTACAGTACATCACCATGGTGACGTTACAATTTCGTCATTTAAATGCCAATTTATAGTCAAATAGGTGTGAAAAATCTGACATGCCGCTTGGGTAACCAGAACCTCCAATCTGCTTAGGAGGCATCCGTGCGACTTTTCAAACTTTTGGCGACAACCAGCGTTTTTTCACTAGCCTTAGGTCTATCGGCTCAAGCCGTTGCCGCAGAGGCCGCCTCCGCTGAGGCGAAGCCTGACACGGCTGGTCTCGAAGAGATCGTTGTTACGGCTCAAAAGCGCAGTGAAAACCTGCAGGATACGCCGATCTCCATCTCGGTCATGACCTCTCAAGCCCTAGAAGATCGTCATATCGGCTCGCTCGTCGATCTTGGAGATGGTGCCATCCCTTCCTTGAAGGTGGCTCCATTCTTCTCGCGTCCGGGCGCGCTGATCATGAATATTCGCGGTATCGGCGTCCTTTCTGACAGTAACCAGCCTGCACGCGACCAAGGCGTCGGCGTCTATATCGACGGCGTCTATATGGGACGCCCGCAGGGATTGGGTGCAGCCCTTTACGACATCGAAAACATCGAGGTCCTCAAAGGTCCACAAGGCACGCTGTTTGGCCGTAATACCGAAGGCGGCGCGGTCAGCATCGTGACCAAAAAGCCGAGCGGCATGTTCAAGCTGTCGACGACAGCGGGCGTCGGCAATTTCGGCTCTTACAAGAGCGAACTACACCTGGATATGCCCAGCATCGCCAATGTCGCCTTCAAGCTCGATGGCGTGATTTCAGCGCGTGACGGCACGGTCACGAACCCGCTTGCCACG
>CAISGS010000470.1 GCA_903884915.1 uncultured Caulobacteraceae bacterium
CGAACGAAACAGCGCAACTGGCGCCCGTTTGCCGACGGAGCCTCATCAACCGAGCCCATTTCGACAACCAACCCGCCCTTGGAGGCTGGCGGCGGACTGTTGGATCCATGGTCGCGCATCATTATGAACAGACCGATCCCGAGGCCCGCGATCAACGCAAGCCCCGCACCGATAGCCAAAACGACTCGTGGATTTCGAACAGACCTCATAGACGATCGCTACGCTGTCAGGGCGCACTATTCAAGTCGCCACGGCAACCTTATCCGCCACCGGTCAGACGATTGAGACCAGCCTGATAGTTGGCCATCTGCTTGGTCAGATAGGCCGGTACAGCCGACTGCGCCTTTTGGACCTTCGCTTCCTTGGCCGCTTGAGCCGCCGCCTCGGTCGGGTTCAAGCCTGTCCCAATGGCTCTAAAGGCCGTGCGGATCGTCGACATGGCGGTTTGAATATCTTCTGTCGTGAGCTTGATCGCCTCAGGTGTATCGATCTTCAGGTCCCGATCAAGCTTCAAGCCATAGGTATATTGGTTGACGGTCTTGTCGTAGGCGTAGCTCCGGATTTGGCCCTCAGCCAGACCGAGACCCTCTAAAGCATCCTTACCCGACGGCCCGGCTAACAGTTCGACACTGCTGCGGCTACTGGCATAGGTGATGGATAGCTTATCAACGCCCAGCGCGCTCGATACCGATACTTTCGCCTGACTGCCGAACTTTGACGACAGGCGCTCCTGCAGGGTCTTCATCGTGTCGGTCGGCAAGATGGTGATGGTGGTGGTGGGACCGCCCTCTTGGGTCCGGATTCTAAACTGGTCCCCTGCCCGCACGGAGGTCGCAGAGGTCAACAGGGTCGAGTCCGAATAGGCAATCTGACCACTGGGCAAGCCAAGCCGGTCAAGCACCGATGCGCCGCCAGATGCCACCGCGATCGAGCTTGGAATTGACGACTTATCCTTAGCCGTGAAACGGCGCGTCCACTCTTGGGTGCCGGTTGAAATATCAAAGCGGGAGACAAAGCCATCCTTGGTTCCCATCTGCGCCGCACCGTCAATCGCGGCAGTGGAGGTCCCCGTGAGCCAAAGCTTGCCGTCGGAGACCGTCATGGCTGTCGACCTGTCCTGACCGGTTCCACCTAAGAAGGCGATCCGATCCGAACTGCTGGCGACGAGGTCTTTGGAGAGGCTCATCGCAAAGACATCTTGCCCGCCCGATGCGGCCCGAGAGACCGTCGCACCCGACAGAGCGGCGTTCGAACTGGAACCAACCGCAACCAGATTGCCGCCGTTTAGGGCGATACCCGTCAGGTCTCCACCCATTAAATCGCCAAGATCGCGCGTCGCCGCGAGGGTTGGAGCACCCGTGGCTTGGATGTCAAACCGGCGGAGGACGGCGTGACCATTTTCCTTGGAACCGACCAAAAGGCTCGATCCATCGACAATCATCGAGGCCGGGCGATCGTCCCCAGTACTGCCGAACTGCTCTGTGAACTTGAACACCGTCTTGGGTACCGCAGCACCGTTGGAACCATAGCCTTGGATGTAGTTATCCCAGCCACCGACCGCCGAATTACCGGGAAAGGCACTCTTCGTCCGGCCCGCGACATAGACTGACCCATCTGCCGCAAAGGCGACCGCGGTGGCCTCATCATCGGCGGTAACCCCCCGGCGCATGGTCCAGCTTTCTTGGCCCTTTGCGTCGAATAGCGTGACAAAACTGTCCGTTGTTGGCGTCGGTGTTTTGGTCAGGGTTGAGGCTGGCGCCGTCGTCACGCCATCGGTCGCCAAACCCGATCCGTTGGTCGATCCTGCAAGAACGCCTGTGACAGACCCGGCGATGGCGACCTTGCCGTCCGAGCTAACACTCATCGCCAAGCCGGTCGCCTTATCCCCGGCACCAAGGGTGCGGGTATAGATTACGTTTCCGGCCGAGTCGTATTTGATCAGCGCAACGTCCCCGCTGCCCTTAATGGTTTGATCACCGACGGCGGCGTTGATATCGGCCAGCATATAGACCGAACCATCGGACGCCGTTTGAGACACGCGGATCGCTGTAATCTCCGGCCCCAACACCTTTTTGAAAGCCATATCGTCGACATAGTTTGTCTCGCCGACCCTGTGCAAGGCGTCGGGCGGAGGAGTCGCAGTGGTCAGATCGGTTTGGATTTTCAATAGCTCTTGCTGGCTAAAGGTCGGCTTTGGCGGGGTTACGCCCGGAACCGGCTTCGCCGTAGAAACCGGCGAGGTCACACCAGCAGTCTGGGTCAGATAGACGGCATCGGCCTTGTCTGTCGTCGAGAAGGTCAAGAGCTCCCCGATATCCCCCTTAATCTTGAGAGACCAAGACGGGCTTTCTGCGGGCAAAGTCACTGTCTTGCCGTTGGACTGAATGGTCTTCGGCTCAGCGGGGATGCTCAGCTTTTCAAAACGGGTCGCGATGTTTTGGGCTTTGAGTTGGGTGTTAATATAGGCCACCACCTCACTGATAGACCGTGTGGTCGCGCCCATCCCCGCCAGATCAATATGGACGTTCTTGATCGTATTGACACTCTTCACCGCCACGTCAAAGACGATCGGCCCCTCGAACGCCTTGACCGTCTCGGTGGCGGTTCCTGTGTGCAGCGGAGACGTGGTATAGGCGCTGTTCGACCGGTGGACGCCTGCAGACGTCCTCAGGGTTGACGTTGCCGCCCCACGCGTCAGGGACATGGCGTCGAGCTTAAGGCTATCAACATAGGCCGATATATCCGCCTGGCCCTTGTTGAACACAGCCTGGATCTTGGCCTTCTCAGTGGCAGAGATATTTTTTGCTTGGATGCTGTCGGTCAAACCCGTGAGCCCGTTCAGGCCCTGATAGAGCGTGAACAGCTTGCCATAGTCGCTTTTAGGATCGGTTCCACTGGTCTGAAGGCCGTTTGAGTCGATCAAAGACCGACCCTCAAGCGCCTTTTTCACCAACTCCGGTGCCCGAAGAAGCTGAGATCTCGACTCCCATGGCGCAATCGGCAGAACCGCCTTGGACCTTGTGTTGCCCGCGCTCGGTACCGCTCCGGTCTGGTTTTGCCCCGCGGTCGAGCCAAGCGCCCCTGCCCCCCCGCTGAGCGATTGGTAGTAGGCGGTCAACAGGCTTGAATCGATTCCGACCAAGATATTTACCCCGGATGCATTTTGCATCCCTAGCGTGAACGCAAAGGTGTAAAAAAGTATTAACTAAGTAAGGGGTGCGGGCCCATTAGCGATCCAGCAATCCCGTTCTAACGAGATTGCTTATAAGCCTTTCCCGGTTCTCATTCCACTCATTTGCGAGCACGCCGAGAATGACGACGTCATGCAAGCTTCCTGCCTTAAACAGATGATTTCTAAGATATCCCTCTCGACGGAACCCCGCCGCCCCTTGAGCCCGCAAGGCCGCATCATTATCGGCCAAAACTTGGGCCCAGACCCGTTCCAATCCATAGTCAGCAAAGGCGATCTCTAGGCCCAGAACCTGAGCGGCGCGGCCGACGCCTCGCCCTCTGGCCACGGCAGAGGCCACATACCACCCCCACTCCGCTCGCTGATTCGGACTGAGCAACCCCGTCAAGGACAGGAAACCAACGGGCTCATGGGCAAAATAGATCACCCACCCTTGGAGGTCTGGGTCACTGAGAAGGCTCTCAAACCAATAGTTATGGAGCCCCCAATCGGGCGCGACGGGGTCACTCATCCAGCGATCAACGCTCGGATCAACGCGCCAATCGTAAAGACGCCGGCGATCGTTTTCGGTAACGGGTTTAAGCTCAACCATGGCGAAAACTCTGAAGGTCTCGAGGCCGAGATGCAATCACCTTAGGGTCTAAGACCCTTTGCGTCCAATTACTGGAACAGCTTAAGGACGATCTGCGGTGCCTGGTTCGCGATCGACAAGGACTGAGCCCCCAATTGCTGCTTCACGTTCAGGGCTTGCAGACGGGCACTTTCCTTGGCCATGTCAGCATCAACCAACCGACTGATCCCGGTCTCCAGAGCATCCGACAGTTTCGAGACGAACACATTGTGAGCTTCGA
>CAISGS010000471.1 GCA_903884915.1 uncultured Caulobacteraceae bacterium
GCACCACCAATTCGTGTGTGGCCATCATGGACGGCAAGACCCCTCGGGTCATCGAGAATGCCGAGGGCGCGCGCACCACGCCGTCCGTCGTTGCCTTCCTCGACGATGGCGACCGCTTGGTAGGCCAGCCTGCCAAGCGTCAGGCCGTGACCAACCCCTCCAACACCCTCTTCGCCATCAAGCGTCTGATCGGTCGGAATTTCGACGATCCGGTGGTGGCCAAGGATAAGGGCATGGTCCCTTACGACATCGTCAAGGGTCCCGGCGGCGACGCTTGGGTCCGCGCCCACGACAAGGACTATTCGCCCCAGCAGGTCTCGGCCTTCATTCTTGGTAAGATGAAAGAGGCCGCCGAAGCCCATCTCGGCGAAAAGGTCGAAAAGGCGGTCATTACCGTTCCGGCCTATTTCAACGACGCCCAACGTCAGGCCACCAAGGATGCGGGCAAGATTGCCGGTCTTGAGGTCCTGCGTATCATCAATGAACCGACCGCTGCGGCCCTGGCCTATGGTCTGGACATGAATGTCGGCAAGAAGATCGCGGTCTACGATCTGGGCGGCGGCACCTTCGATATTTCGGTTCTGGAAATTGGCGACGGTATCTTTGAGGTCAAGGCCACCAACGGCGACACCTTCCTCGGCGGTGAAGATTTTGACCTGCGTCTGGTCGACTATCTGGCCGACGAGTTCAAAAAGGAATCCAGCGTCGATCTTCGCAAGGACAAGCTGGCCCTCCAGCGCCTGAAGGAAGAGGCCGAAAAGGCCAAGAAGGAACTGTCCTTCACGGCCCAGTACGAGGTGAACCTGCCGTTCATTTCGATGAACGCCTCTGGCCCTCTGCACCTCAATATCAAGATCACCCGCGCCAAGCTCGAAGCTCTGGTCGATGATCTGGTGGCCCGCACCATCGCGCCTTGCGAGCAGGCCCTGAAGGATGCTGGCATCAAGAAGTCGGAAATCGACGAAGTGGTGCTGGTCGGCGGTATGACCCGCATGCCTAAGGTGGTTGAGGCCGTGAAGGCCTTCTTTGGCCGCGAACCCCATACGGGCGTCAATCCCGATGAGGTCGTGGCTCTGGGTGCTGCTGTTCAGGCTGGCGTTCTGCAAGGCGACGTCAAGGACGTGCTGCTGCTGGACGTGACGCCTCTGACCTTGGGCATTGAGACCCTCGGCGGTGTGTTCACCCCGCTGATCGAGCGCAACACCACCATCCCGACTAAGCGTAGCCAGACCTTCTCGACGGCTGACGATAACCAAAGCGCCGTGACCATCCGCGTGTTCCAAGGCGAACGCCCGATGGCCCAGGACAATAAGATGCTGGGTCAGTTCGATCTGGTCGGCATCCCTCCTGCACCGCGCGGCGTGCCTCAGGTCGAGGTGACCTTCGACATCGACGCCAACGGCATCGTCAATGTTCAGGCCAAGGACAAGGCGACCGCTAAGGAGCAGTCGATCCGCATCCAAGCCAATGGCGGTCTGTCGGACGCGGACATCGAACAGATGGTCAAGGAAGCCGAAGCCAACTCCGCCAGCGATAAGAAGCGCAAGGAAACGGTTGAGGCCCGCAATCAAGGCGAGGCTCTGATCCACTCCACTGAAAAGGCGATGGCCGAGCATGGCGATAAGGTCGGGGCCCCTGAGAAGGGCGCGATTGAAACCGCCATTGCTGAGCTGAAGACGGCGCTCGAAGGCGAAGAGGCCGACGAGATCAAGGCCAAGACGCAAGCCCTGGCCCAAGCCTCGATGAAGCTTGGCGAAGCCATGTATGCTCAGCAGCCTGGCGGCGATGATAACGAGCATGACCAAAGCGATGACGGCGTTGTTGACGCTGAATTCGAAGAGGTCGACGACGACAAGTCGAAATAGTGATCATCGGCCCTTACGACCTGCCCCTTCGGAGATGATCTGGAGGCGCAGGCCGTGGGGGCCGTTTGTTCTTTTTTCGGCCCCCGCTCTGCCCCCTTGCCAACGACGCCGGTCTTGGCCACCCTTTCGGCAGATGAGACCCCCTTTGCGATAGGCACCGGTTCAGACATGGCGCGCGACTATTACGAAATCCTTGGGGTGACCCGCGAGGCCGATGCGGCCGAGATGAAGTCGGCCTTCCGCAAGGCCGCCATGCAGCACCACCCTGACCGCAATCCTGGCTGCACCGAATCCGAAGGCCGGTTTAAAGAGGTCAACGAAGCCTATTCGGTCCTCTCAGACCCCCAAAAGCGCGCCGCCTATGACCGGTTTGGTCCCGAGGGCGTCAATGGCATGGGTGGCGGCCGCGGCGGCGGCGGTGGCTTTGGCGATGTGAATGACATCTTCAATGATGTGTTTGGCGACGTCTTTGGCGACATGTTCGGCGGTGGCCAGCGCGGCCGCTCGCAAGGCCCCGCGCGCGGCCAAGACCTGCGCTATGATTTGGAAATCTCACTCGAGCAGGCCTATGCCAGCGCCGAGGTCGAGATCACCGTCCCCTCCTCCATCACCTGCGAGCCCTGTTCAGGCTCCGGGGCGAAGGCTGGGACCAGCCCGACCACCTGTACGACCTGCGGCGGCGCGGGACGTGTGCGGGCGACCCAAGGCTTCTTTGCCATCGAGCGGGCCTGCCCACGCTGTAATGGTGCGGGCCGCGTGATCGCCGATCCTTGTCAGTCCTGTCACGGCCACGGCCAAGTGCGGCGCGAGCGCACCCTTCAGGTCCGTATTCCAGCCGGCGTTGATGATGGCGCGCGTATTCGGCTGGCCGGTGAGGGCGATGCAGGCGCGCGCGGTGGTCCCCGCGGCGATCTCTATATTTTCCTGTCGGTCCAGCCGCACGAGCTGTTCGAACGCGATGGGCTGGATCTGATGTGCACGGTTCCCGTGCCCATGACCACAGCGGCGCTCGGCGGCGAGATCGAGGCCCCGTGCCTGATGGGGGCCGATGGCAGCGACAGCGATTGCCGTATCAAGGTCAAGGTGCCCGAAGGCGCCCAGAGCGGCCGCACCATCCGGCTGAAGGGCAAGGGCATGCCGTCCTTGCGGTCCCGCGATCGCGGCGATCTGGTGGTCGAGCTATTTGTCGAGACCCCGACCAAGCTCAGCAATCGTCAAAAAGAGCTGCTGCGCGAACTGGCCGGGTCCTACGGCGACGCCCAACATCCGCAATCGACGGGCTTCTTGGGCAAGGCCAAGGCTTTCTGGGAAGATATTACCGGCGACTAGGCCCCATCAGGCCGCGTAAACCGCTCGTTCGAAATCCTTGAACAGGGCCAGCACCGCTGGATCGGCAAAGGGCAGGAGCTGGGTCATTAGTACCCCCGCAATGCCTGCCTCTGGATCGGCCCAATAGTAGGTGTTGGCCAGCCCCGCCCAAGCCAGACTTCCGGCGCAGCGACCATTGGGTCCGGTCTTGGGATTGATCGCAAAGCCAAGGCCCCACTGAGCATTTTCGGTTAAACCGATGGGCAGGCCTGCCTCGAGGTCCGAGGTCAGGAAAGGCATCTGGCTATCGAGTTTGCGTAAGGGCAGGTCACCGATCTGATTGGTGCTCATCTGGGCTAGGGTTTCGGGCGCCAAGATGCGCGCGCCATTGGCCCCTTCGCCGCCCC
>CAISGS010000472.1 GCA_903884915.1 uncultured Caulobacteraceae bacterium
CAGGCAACCCCATCGGACGGATCGTTTCGATCGGTGTGCGCAAGAAGTGGTAATAACTGCCTAATCTACCTAGATTTGGCCGTTTCCCTTTGCGGGGAGCGGCCATTTCTTTGTGGGCAGTCAATTCGACATTTCGCTGCATTTTCAGTGGGTCAGAGCATCGGTTGGATGCGGCAATCAGTAATATTCGGGAGATGCGGCATGGTGACTTGGTCAGGACTAAGGCCCAACTGGGTCCGAGATATCGTAGCGGCGGGAATGTTTGCCGTCCTAGCGGCAGCAAGCCCAGCGGCGGCGCAAAACACGGTGCCGGGCAGGGCGATGAACGCCAATCTCGGCGATGCCAACTATGGCGTTTGCCGTGGCATTGATCCGGCATGTTTTCACAACTGGCCTCGGCCTACGGCCACGACCTACCGAGTCCTGCTCTATACGCGCACAGCCGGACCGCGCCATGCAGCACTTGGCCCGAAGCTCGAGGCGGGCCTAAATCCCCCCTTAGCCCCTGAAAATCTGGTGCAGGCGGGCATGGTCAAGCTGGCGGCCGATAACGGTATCAAGCTCTACTATACAGAAGACCTGTCTCAGCTAATGGCGCTGGACACCTATAATGCCGTGATCTTTTACAACACGTCGCGTGACAATCTCGATGATGATGCAAAGACCGCGCTGCGCCAGTACATGCGGGCAGGCGGCGGTTTCGTAGCAATCCACAATGCGTTCGGAACCCTTTACAACTGGCCCTATTATGAGGGTCTGCTCGGCGGGGCCAATTTCTATAGCCATGGCCCCCTGCGAACCGGCGACGTGGTCGTGGTTAACCCCAAGGATGCGTCGATGAAGGGTCTCCCGAACCGCTGGGCCCTTGAGGACGAATGGTACGACCTGGTGCCTTTTCCCACCCATGTTCGGTTTTTGGCGACCGTCGATGAAAAATCCTATCGACCCATCACCTCACCTGTTCAGCCCATGCCTGCCGGGGGCTTTCCGCGTCGCGCGCCTGGCTCTCAGGCGCCAAAGGTCGTTGGCAGCCATCCCGGTCATGGCGACTTCCACCCCGTGACCTGGTGCCAATATTATGACGGCGGAAAGGTTTGGGCGACCACGCTTGGGCATGATGCACGCGTGTTCAACGTCGGCGAGGGGGCCGTGCCCGGAGGCGTGGAATTTCAGAAGATGATCATGGGCGGGCTCAAATCCGTCATGGGAGCAGAGCCGTTCTGCGTTCCCGCTAAGCCTTAGCGGTCCAGATCGCTTTAAGAGTCTTGATCAGTTGCGAAGGATCTTGCTTTGGCGCGTCACGCAAGATCCATCGTTCGTTTTCGGTGATACAGACTTTCAGATCGACCAACAGGGTTTCGCCCGATGGGGTGAGCCTTAAGCCCTGTGACCGCCCATCAATAGCCTCGCGGTGAATCCAGCCACGGGCTTCCAGAGCAGCGATCAGGGGGGCCATGTTGGCCCGCTTGATGGCAAGAACCTGACCGATTTCGCTTTGGCGAATTTGAGGGTTGGCAGCGACCAACTGCAGAACCGACATTTCGGTGAGGGTCAGGCCAAGAGGTTCTATCCGTTGGCCGAGGTCGGCCAGCATGGCATTGGCGGCTCGCCGCAAATGATATCCCATAAGGGTGTCAAGTGGGTTTTGGGTTCGCAGAGATGGGCGATCAGACTTCATCTCTAACCCATGGCAAACGCTATTGCGAATAGCAATCCAAACCGCTATGCCATATAGCAATAAACATCATCACGGGGTGGGACATGACAGTGGCATTAGTCGATCTGATCATTGGAGGCGCGACGTTGTCTGCCGCCAACACCTTCGAACGCCATAATCCTGTGACAGGAGCCTTGGCCACGCGGGCGGCGGCGGCGACAGTTGCAGATGCCATAGATGCAACTGAAGCGGCGGCCGCGGCCTTTCCCGCCTGGGCCGCTACAGGGCCCAATGGTCGACGGGCCCTTCTTGATCGTGCCGCAACCATGCTCGCCGCCAAGGGTGATGAGTTCGTTGCCGCAATGATGTCGGAAGTCGGCGCAACCAAGGGTTGGGCGAGGTTCAATCTGCTGTTGGCCGTCGGCATGGTGCGCGAAGCCGCGGCGATGACCACCCAAATCTCTGGCGAAGTCATTCCATCGGATAAGCCCGGATGCATGGCCATGGCCTTACGAGAGCCTGCCGGTGTCGTGCTGGGTATCGCGCCTTGGAATGCGCCCATTATCCTCGGGGTTCGGGCGATCGCGGTGCCCTTGGCCTGCGGCAACACTGTGGTTTTTAAGGGCTCTGAGCTCTGCCCCCAGACCCATAGCCTGATTGCACAGGCCTTTGTCGAGGCGGGCTTTCCTGCCGGTGTCGTCAACTTCATTACCAACGCGCCGGCAGAGGCTAACGACGTTGTTGGGGCCATGATCGACCATCCGGCTGTACGCCGCATCAACTTCACCGGCTCAACTGCCGTCGGCAAGATCATCGCCAAACGCGCGGCTGAGCATCTCAAGCCTGTTCTGCTGGAACTGGGCGGCAAGGCTCCGCTGCTCGTTCTGGACGATGCTGATCTGGATGAGGCGGTTAAGGCCGCCGCCTTTGGTGCCTTTATGAACCAGGGTCAGATCTGCATGTCGACGGAACGGATCATCGTCGTCGACGCCATCGCAGATGAATTTGTAGCCAAGTTCAAGACCAAGGTCTCCACTTTGGCGGTCGGTGATCCGCGTGAGGGCAAGGCCCAGTTGGGTGCCGTGGTTGACGTTAAAACGGTAAGCCACGTTCAAGCGCTTGTTGTTGAGGCGATCGCCTCCGGCGCGGTAAGGGTCAATGGCGGCGAAGCCAGCGGTGTCCTCATGCCAGCGACGGTCGTGGACCGTGTCACCTCATCGATGCGGCTGTTCCGAGAGGAAAGTTTTGGCCCGGTTGTGGCTGTCATTCGAGCCAAGGATGAAGATCACGCTGTCCAACTGGCCAATGACTCTGACTATGGGCTGTCCGCAGCGGTCTTTACGCGGGACATAGCGCGAGGCCTGAAGGTGGCGCGCCGGATCCAGTCTGGCATTTGTCACATTAACGGCCCCACCGTTCACGACGAGGCCCAGATGCCCTTCGGCGGCGTCAAGGGGTCTGGCTATGGCCGGTTCGGTGGACGCGCCGGAATTGAGGCCTTCACCGAATTGCGCTGGATCACGATTGAGACTGAAGCTGGTCACTATCCCATCTAGGCGAACCGAACAGCCACCTATTCCGAGTTATTGAGGAAACTTGCTATGACCGATAATCCAAACGTCGCCACATTCCGCGTCGAAAACCGTATTGCTTGGGTGAGCTTTAATCGTCCTGACAAGCGTAACTGTATGAGCCCCAACCTGAACCGCCGGATGGGAGAGATTCTAGACGAACTCGAACATCGCGGTGACGTTGGGGTACTTGTCCTAAAGGGGGAGGGTTCTGCCTGGTCCGCAGGTATGGATCTAAAGGAATATTTCCGCGACACCGAAGCTCAAGGACTTGGTGCGATCCGCAAGGCCCAGCGCGAATCCTACGGCTGGTGGCGGCGTCTGCGTTGGTATCAGAAGCCGACGATCGCCATGGTCAATGGCTGGTGCTTTGGCGGTGCCTATGGCCCGCTCTATTCCTGCGACCTCGCGGTTACGGCGGACGAAGCGCAATTTGCTTTGTCAGAAATCAACTGGGGGATCTTGCCCGGGGGCGGTGCGACCAAGGTTGTGGTCGATCTCATGCCGATGCGGGACGCCATGTACCACGCCATGACCGGCGAGTTGATCACCGGCAAGAAGGCTAGTGAATGGCGACTGGTCAATGAAAGCGTGCCCTTGGTCGATCTCGAGGCGCGTGTGACCGAGCTGGCCAATGTTCTGCTTGAAAAGAACCCCGTAGCGTTGAAGGCGACCAAGGATGCTATTCGAAGGGTCAAGGAAATGACCTACGACAATGCCGAGGACTTTTTGGTCCGCGCCCAAGAGGCGGCCAACTCGTTTGACAATGACGGGCGCAAAGAGGGCATCAAACAATTCATTGATGACAAGACCTACAAGCCAGGATTGGGCGTCTATGACCGCTCCAAGCAAGGCGCAAACTAAGCTGGTGTTGCACCGCTAACGAGAGCTCGATGATGAACCGCGTGGTCGATCATATTGCCTTGCAGGCCCAGTTGCAGCCCGAACAGTTGGCGGCTGTCGACCTGACCCATGGGGGGCGATGGTCCTATGCCGCGCTTGATCGGGCGGTCTCTTGGTCAGCGTGGCACTTGACGAATGAGCTTGGATGTCACCCCGGCGATCGGGTGGCGTGCCTGTCCAAGAACCGCGTTGAGATGGTGATCTTGCACCATGCATGCGCCAGGGCCGGGCTGATCTTCGTGCCCCTAAACTGGCGGCTGGCGAGCGCGGAGTTGACGGTCCTTCTGACCGATGCTGCGCCGGTCGTGGTCTTTGGAGGCAAAGAGGAACTGGCCCAGCATCAGGTCGCTGGCCTGCAATTTGAAGATTTCGACTGGCGAGCACCCGCCGCCTCGGGTCTGGCCGTGGCACCCATGGACCCTGACCGGCCGAGCCTTATTCTCTATACGTCTGGAACCTCCGGGCGGCCCAAGGGGGTGATACTCACTGAGCGAAACCTTGCGCAGACGGCGATCAATTTTGCGCTGTTGGGCAAGATGACGCCAAGTTCCGCCTTCCTAATCGACGCGCCGATGTTCCATGTCATCGGGCTGGTGACATCGGTGCGGCCGACCTTGATGCTGGGTGGCACGGTCCTTGTCTCTGACGGCTTCGTGCCCGCC
>CAISGS010000473.1 GCA_903884915.1 uncultured Caulobacteraceae bacterium
CCGTCGGCGCGCGCGCCCGCAAAGGTCTGGACCAAGACCTTGGACAATATATCGCCCAGCCCCGAAACGCCCTTGCCGCCCGAGCCGATTCCCGCCGCCGCATTGACCGCATCCAGCACCCCGCGGGCCAGTTCCTGCAGACTGATCCGTCCATCGGCAGCGGCGCGGGTGAGGCTGTGGGCCAGGCTGGTCCCGGCGCGGGAAAAGGCCTCGTCGATAGACTTGGCCGCGCTCTGGGCCGGACCCTTGAGGGACTCCAGCGCCGCTGCGGCCTCTGCAGTTTGAGACATCAGGCCGCCAAGGCCATTGGCGTCGGGAAAGGCTGAAGGTGTGCTCATGCTCATTGATCCGGATAGAGGGCGAGGAGGGCCTCAAGTTCAGGGCGCCTCAAAGGGGCGTCCAGCGGCGGCGCAGCGGTCAGGGCCCGCCACTCGGCCAAGGACAGCCGCCAAAACTCATCGGGCGACAGGCCAAGGCGAAGCACACCGAGGCGAAGCAGATCCGGCCAAGGGCTCACCCCTCGCCCGCCGCCATAAAGGCTGCCGCCACCGCGAGCGCCGCTTCCCGAAAATCAACGGGAAGGGTGGCCAGCTCTGCCGCCGCCTGATCCTCGCCCCCACCCCGCAAAAGGGCCGCGAGGACCAGCAGCATGTCCTTGGCCGACAGGGCGCGCAGGCGCTCGGACAGGGCCTCCCACCCCTCCAGACCAAAGGCGGTTTCCAACTCGGCCAAGGCCCCAAGAGTCAGGCAAAGCCGACGGGGCGTGCCGCCGACCGGCTGGATCACTTGGCCTCGCGCACGGTTCGCAATGATCGCGCCCATCACGACAGGGCCGTGAAGCTGACCGGACCGGCCGAGGCCAGCGACAGGGCGAAGGTCACCTCGCCCTCATGGTCTCCGGCATAGTCCAGACTGGCGATCAGGAACGGCCCCTTGAGGGTGCCAAAATCGGGGATGATCAGCTGCCAATTGCGCGCATCCTGCGCAAAGAAGGCGTCGCGCACGAGGGCATCGGCGGCACTGTCGCGAAAGACCCCTGACCCGCTGACGGCCACTGATCGGACCCCTGCGCCTGCCAGCAATTCGCGCCAGCGTCCGGCGCTGTCGGAGTCGGTCGCATCCACCGACTTGGCATTGAGCGACAGGGTGCGCGCCCGAAGGCCCGCCACGGAGGTGAAGCTCTCTGACGGGTTGCCATCGCCGATCTTGAGGAGAATATCCTTGCCTTTTTGCGCCGCCATGGGGGGCTCCTTTAGGATGGGGGATTGAGGGGTTCGGTGACGGCCCGGAGGCGCAGGACGCCGTAGGTCGAGCGCCAATCGGCCGCCTTAAAGAGGTCGGCATAGGTGACGCGCAGATTGATCAGGCGATGGCCGTCGAGACTGAGAGCGGCCCCATGCAGGCTAAGCCGCACCAGCGCCATCACCGCCTTGGCCTCCTCCGAGCCGCCAAAGACCGACACGACCGTCAGGTTCAGAACATGCTCCAGACCTTCACCATCGAGCCCGCCCCAAGGCCGGGTCTCACTGCGGCCCAAGCTGACATAGGGATAGACAAGATCGGCGGGCGGCTCGTCATAGACCCTCGGCGGGTTGCCGAGCAGGGCCGTAAGGTCGCCATTGCCTCTGAGTTTGGTGAGCAGCGCCTGTTGCAGGGCCCGTTCGGGATCAAGGCTCATGTCGCGTCACTTTCAAGATCAAGGACCATCAGGCCGGGCTGGGGCTGACCACGATCCACAGCGGTGATCCGCCAGTGACGCGGGCCAATCGACAGGCGCTGTCCCACGGCGACCACAGCCATGTTCCGCGCCTGCGCCCTGACCTGCTCGCGCCGCTGCGGCGGCTGATTGGGGCTCGTGATCAGGCTGGAACTGATCGGCGACAGGCTGACCCAAAGGCTGGCGAGGGAGGCCCAACTTCGCGCCTGACCGCCAAACGCGGTTTGGGTCTCTGTGACCGCAAAGAGGGTCGCAAGGACGCGGCGAGACGCGATCACAGCCGCACCCGCCGAAAGGGCGCGAGCCAAGGCTCGACCAGAGCTAAGGGCAGGTCTGCCGCCTCCCGATGTTCAAAACTATGGGCCACCAGAGCCAAGACCGCTTGGCGCAGAGGCTCCGGCACAGTGTCCGCCCGATCGCCAAAGCCGCAGCGATAGGTGATGTCGAGGCCGCCGACGGGCTGAACGGACGGGGGCAAGCCTGCGCCAAGGGGGACGATCAGTCCGGGACGACTATCGAGGCGTGGGCGGTAGCGGGACGGGTCGAGCGCATCGAGGGTCCCGTTCGCGTTCGCAATCTTGACCGCGTCGACACCGAGCAGCGGGCCCCTTTGCAGGCGGATATAGCCATTGGGGGTGAGGCTATCGCTCCAAAGGTCGAGGGTTTCGCGATAGGTGGTGGTGATCAGGCTCAAGCCCAGCGCCGCCTCGATCCGCTGGCGCGCGGCGCGGATCAGCCGCAAGATCAGGCTATCCTCGGCAATGTCCGTCACGCGAAGGACCGCCTTGGCCTCATCCAGCATTACAGGCTCGGCCACAGGGGGCACGAGGACTTGAAGGGTCATGGGAAGGGTCCCTGTCAAAGGATCAAAGAGGCCTTCGCACCCGGCCAAAACCGGGTGCGAAGACAGTTGGGGGGAGGCAAGGCGTTTAGGAGACGGCGAACTTTAAGAGCTTGATGGC
>CAISGS010000474.1 GCA_903884915.1 uncultured Caulobacteraceae bacterium
CAGCCGCGACAGGTCCGCGCCCGCCAAGCCATATTGCGGCGATACGGGCGCAATCGGCGCGCCGAGGCTCATGGCCGCATAGGAGACCAAGGCCTGATCAATGCTGTTGCGCGCAAGGATCAAGAGCGGCGTACCACGGGTCAGACCAAGAGCGGCGAGACCACCGGCCAGAGCCTTCACCTCAGCCGCGCCCTGCCCATAGGTGTGCTCAGCCCAGCCCTCACCGTCGCGCTCGGCGAGCCATAGGCGATCGGGATAGGTCGCTGCGCCGTGGTTGAGCACCTCGGTCATGGTCAGGAAGTCTTGCCTAAAAGGCGTCGGATTGCTGAGGACCATCGCCCCATCAGCACCGCGCTCGACAACCAACTGGCGGGGGGCATATCGCGCGTCGCGGAACGGTGCCGTTTCTATGTTCACCTGTCCGTCCATCGCTCGCCCCGTCCCTTTTGCGTGGCCCTATGCGGGGCCCAGTGTTTCGTGGAACCTTACGGGTTTGCCCTGCCCTTCGGCTACCACTTCGTCATCGCGCATGACGATCTTGCCGCGAATAATGGTGGCCATGGGCCAAGCGGTGGCTTCAAAACCATCGAACGGGGTCCAGCCAGAGCGGGTGGCCATCTGCTCGTGGGTGATGGTTCGCCTTGCCTTCATGTCGACGATGGTCAGATCGGCATCAAAGCCCTCGGCCACGCGGCCCTTGTCGGCCAAGCCAAAGACCCGCTGAACGCCATGACTGGTCAGATCGACAAAGCGCTCAAGGGTCAGGCGGCCCGCATTGACGTGGGTCAGCATCACCGGGACCAGGGTCTGAACCCCCGGCATACCCGAGGGCGAAGCGGGATAGGGCCGCGCCTTCTCCTCGCGCGTATGGGGCGCGTGGTCAGAGCCCATCACATCAGCAACGCCCATAGTGATCCCGCGCCAAAGACCCGGCTGATGGGAGGCGTCACGGATCGGCGGGTTCATCTGGGCAAAGCCCTTCAACCGCTCATAGGCCTCTGGCCCGGTCAAGGTCAGGTGCTGCGGGGTCAGTTCGACGCTGGCCACGTCTTTGTGCCGGGCGAGATAATCGATCTCTTGCGCGGTGGTGACATGAAGGACGTGGATGCGCTTGCCCAAGCGCTTGGCGATGGACACCAGACGCTCTGTCGATTGGATCGCCGATTGGGCATCGCGAACCTCTGGGTGACTGGTCCAGTCCCCGGTCCGGGCCAAGCTACGCCGGTCAGCCAGCCTATATTCGTCTTCCGAATGGAAGGCCGCGCGGCGCGAGATGTTGCGCAAGACCGCCTCAACACCCGCATCATCGGCCACCAACAGCGACCCAGTAGAGGCGCCCATAAAGACCTTAATGCCGCAGCAACCGGGAAGCCGCTCCATCTCGCCCAGAAAGGCGGTGTTCTCGTGGGTGCCGCCGACATAGAAGGCGTGATCGCAATGCATCCGCCCCTTGGCTCGGCTGAGCTTGTCCAGCAAGGCGTCAGGATCGGTGGTCGTCGGCTCGGTATTGGGCATCTCGAAGACGGCGGTCACACCGCCCAGAACGGCGCCGCGTGAGCCGGTTTCCAGATCCTCTTTCCATTCTAAGCCCGGCTCGCGAAAGTGAACCTGGCTATCAATAACGCCTGGAAGAACGGTCAGGCCGCGCGCATCAAAGATCTCGCCCGCGCTGGCCTGTCCCAGATCACCGACAGCGACAATCTTGCCGCCCCTTATGCCGACATCGGCAAGGCCTTGCCCCGCATGACTGACCAAGGTGCCGCCGCGAATGATCAGGTCGAAGGTCTGGGTCATGGGAGGCTCCTGTTAGACGGTTTCATCAAAGAGACGGCAGGCGGCCGCCACGACCTTAGATACAGGCAGGTCCAGCATATGGCAGACCGCTTGGTTCAGATGGGGGTCGATCTGTTTTAGACCCTCAAAGGTTCGTCCGCCGCGCACAATGCGGCAATCAGTGCCCCACGGCCCATAGAGACGCTCATCGGAGGGGCCAAACAGGCCTAATGTGGGAATGCCTGCTGCAGCGGCAAGATGCATCAAGCCTGAATCATTGCCGATAAAAAGCCGCGCATGCTTTAGCGCCGCATAGATGGTCAAGAGATCGGCTTTTCCGGTCAGGTCGATCCAGCGATCCCTCGGCAAGGTCCGGCGCAGAACTTCAGCCGCAGGCCAATCATCCGGACCGCCCAAGATCAGCAGACGCCCGGTCGGCATAGGCCCATCGGGGCCGAGCAGGCGCAATGCTGCTTGAGCAAATCGCTCGGTCGGCCAGGTCTTGCCAATCCAATTGGCGGCGGCCCCCATGGCCAAAATCGGACCACCCTGCCCCACCATCCGGGCTGCGAGCGCTTCGGTTTCGGGGCTCGTGAAAAGATATGGCGCAGGCGGGTCGGCTTCCAGGCGCAACAGGCGCGCGGCCTCAATGACCTTATGCTCGATCAGGGCGCTCTTCTTGTGAACCATGCGCTGCTCGGTCTTGATAAAGCGCGAAATGGCAGAGCCGCGTCCATCGACCACCAGTCCCCAGTGCCGATGACGAACCTTTTGCCAGAGCTTAATCCAGTGCCCGCCATTGCGTTGCTTTACCAGCGCAATGACTTCCTTGACCTGAGGCACGTCGCGAAACAGTGGCGCAGCCACGGGCCCAACCACGATGGTGAATTCCGCATTGGGAATTTCATCATAGAGCTTTTTGATCAAGCCCGATGACAGGACCGCATCGCCGATGCGCGTCGCGGTAATGATCAGGATTGGGAACGGTTTTTGAGACATTAGACCCTCTATAGGACTTTGCGGCCTTCGGCTCCAGCCCTAGCGCTTCATCGCCGCATGAGCCAAACTAACGCCATGACTCAGTCACCCCTCTTTGCCCCGCTCGCCTCCCGCGCCGTGATCGCTGTTGAAGGCCCAGACTGGCGCACCTTTCTGCAAGGCTTGCTCACGCAGGATGTAGAAGGCCAAGCCGCTGGCACCCTTCGCTATGGCGCGCTTTTGACGCCGCAGGGACGCCTGCTCTATGACCTGTTCATTCGGGCCGGGGAAGCGGGCTGCTGGCTTGACGTGGCCGCTGCCCATCGCGAGGCCCTCATCCAGCGCCTGACCCTCTATCGGCTGCGCGCCAAGGTCACCATTAGCCCAAGCCCTATGGTCGTCAGTGCCCTTTGGAACACCAACAGCGCCGAAGGGTTCCTCTCCGATCCGCGCCTCGGTGGCCTTGGACTACGTGGATATGATGCCC
>CAISGS010000475.1 GCA_903884915.1 uncultured Caulobacteraceae bacterium
CTAGCCCTCTCCCTGTGGGAGAGGGTTGGGTGAGGGCCTTATCTTTTGGCTCGCCTTTGCGGGGAACGCGGCGGTAGGGGATTGGCCGCCTAACAAGCGCAAAAAAGCCCTCCGGCCAGTCAGGCAGGAGGGCTTTTTCGATAGGACAGAAAAGATCAGCCTAGCGCGGGGCCAGGATCATGATCATTTGCTTGCCTTCCATGCGCGGCTCATATTCGACCTTAGCCACCGGCTCAAAGTCGGCGCGGACTTGGTGCAGCAACTTCATGCCCAGTTCGGGGTGGGCCAACTCGCGGCCACGGAAGCGGAGCGTCACCTTAACCTTGTCACCCTCTTCGAAGAAGCGGTGCATGGCGCGGGCCTTGACCTCATAGTCGTGCGTGTCGATGTTCGGACGCAGCTTGATTTCTTTGATTTCGACGACCTTCTGCCGCTTGCGCGCCTCAGCCTTCTTCTTCTGCTCTTGGAACTTGTACTTGCCGTAATCCAAGATTTTGCAGACCGGTGGCTCGGAGTTTGGAGACACCTCAACGAGGTCCAGACCTGCCTCTTCCGCCGCTTCGAGCGCGGAGACAGTGGGCATGATCCCTTGTTTTTCGCCGTGCTGATCGATCAGCAGGACTTTGGGAACTCGGATCTCGTCATTGATACGCGGGCCGTCTTTGGACGGGGGCGCTGGCATTGGGCGGCGAATAGGCGGGTCTCCTGACCTGTTTATGGGTGCAAGGTCTACTTAACGGCAGAACCGAGAAATGTCCGAGCGAAAAGTTATATGGCGAAGCCTTGCCTTGCGATCAAGCTCCGCTGCGGCTTTGCGGTCGATTAAGCGCCGACTGCGACCAGAAGGTGTCACTTCTGGCCCCTTGGGACTGAGGGATAGGCCAGAGCGGCGCGCAAAACCGGCTCCAACGCCAAATCCTTGAGATCCGGGCACTGAAGGATCGTGACATGGCCGCGCGGCGCACATTGTGCAGGTTCAGAGGCGGCGGAGAAGAGCGCCACTGTGGGGGCTCCGGCGGCGGCCAACATGTGCAGGGGGCCTGTGTCATTGCCGACCGCTAGCGCTGCCCGGGTGCCCAGCGCCGCGATCTGCAAGAAACTGGTCTTGCCGGTCAGGTCCAAAACCTGCGGTGCGATTTGACGAATGCGGGCTGCGTCGTTCTCTTCCAAGGCGCTGCCGAGCACGGCAACGGCCATGCCCTCTGCAATCAGGCTTTGGGCCAGCAGGGCAAACTGCGTCACCGGCCAGCGCTTTTCGGGCCGGTGGGGCGAGGCACCGGGCACCAGCAGGGCTAGAGGTCTGCTCAGGTCTCTCGGTAGGGGCACGGGCGTTTGGGCAGCAAAAGATAGGTCTGGCGGAGGCGCAGATCCCGGCGTGACCGGCGCATCGGGCCAGATGCCCGCATCGCGGAGCTGATCGGCCTGCCGCTCCAGCGTATGCATGGTGTCGCGCTGCGGATTGCGGTGGGGCAGGGCGCAGAACCTAGCGATCCCCGACCATTGCGGCGCAAAGGGCAGAAGGCCGTAGAAATAGCGGCTCGAGCGCGATGAGGTCTGAAGATCATAGACCCGGCCATAGCCCTCTCGCCTCAGGCGACGGATCAGCGCCAGCGTCTCGCGCCAGCCTTTGGGTCGGCCGTCAGTCTCGATGATGTCGACCAGACCGCTGGCCTTAGCGAGGGCCTGATAGGGCGGGGTGGTCAGAAGGGTGAGCTTGGCATCGGGGTGGGCGAGGCGAATGCGCTTCATTGCCGCCAGCGCCAGAACGAAATCGCCGAGCGCCCCAAGCTTGATGATCAGGATCGGTTTCATGCCGCGCTCCCGATCAGCCGCTCATAGACCGCCAGCGTCGCTGCTGTCATGGCCTCGACGCCAAACAGCCGCACAGCGCGCTCACGGCCTGCAGCGCCCATCTTGGCCCGGTCCATGGGGCTGAGGGCCAACAGCTTGGCCAGGCCAGCCTGCCAGGCCGTGACGTCGCCGGGTGCCAGCAACAGGCCGGTCTCGCCCTCAATGACCGTTTCGCGGAAAGCCCCGTGATCAGAGGCCAGAACGGGCCGGCCCATGATCTGAGGCTCGACGGCTGTGCGGCCAAAGGCTTCGGGCTCGAGCGAAGGGGCGGCGGCGGCGTCGCAGGCCAGATAGGCCGCGGGCATGTCCTCGCAATGGCCGACCAGTCGCACGGCTTCCTCTAGGCCAGCCGCCTTGGCCGCCGCGATCAGCTCATCGCGGTAGCCATCGCGGCCCTGAGCATCACCGGCCAAGATCAAGATCACGTCGCCCTGTCCCGCAGACTTGAGCGCGGCCAAGGCATCGATCAGCAAGCGCTGGCCCTTCCAGCGGGTGAGGCGTCCGGCCAACAACAGCACAAGGCGCTTTTCGTCCGCCTCGATGCCCCATTTGACCCGCTGGGCCGCGACGCGTTCAGCAGAGACGATCTCTGGATCAAATCGCGTCAGATCGACCCCGCGCGGTATGGCAATGACCTTCTCGGGGGCCACGCCATGCTCGGCAATGACGTGGGCGCGGGTATAGTCAGAATTGGCGATGGTCAGAGCGCCCCGGGTCATGATCGAATTATAGAACCGCTTTAGGCCAGAGCGCGCATTATAGACCCCATGATAGGTCGCTAAGAACGGCACCTTGGCCAGCCTAGCTGCGATCAGCGCGCTGACGGCGGGGGCGCGAGACCGGGCGTGGATCAGGCTGACCCGCTCACGCTTGATCAGGGTCGCCAGGGCCAAGCCGTTGGCGATGATCTTGATTGGGTTCTTGGTTTTCAAATCCATCGTCAGCAGCTGCCCGCCAGCCTCGGCCAGTCGGGCGTTCATACGGCCACCTCGGCTGGCAACCATTGAGCGCCCCCCCGCACGCACGACCGCAGCCGAGACATCCAGCGCTGTCTGCTCTGCCCCACCGGTCTCCAGTTCCGGAATGACTTGCAGCAAGGTGAAGTGTGCGGGTAGCGACAGGGTGGTAATCCTTGGACTTGACCCTTGAGTCTGCCCCACTGTTTACCTCAGTGATTCGGGACGATCGACGGGCCAAAGAGAACGCGATCATTACCTAAGGAAAGGACTTGGCGCCATGGCAGAAAAGGTAGGGCGTCTGGATCGCGAAGATGGCGGCTATCTGGCTTGGCGGCGGATCGATGGCGAGGGGCCAACGATCATTTGGCTGGGCGGCTTTCGCTCGGACATGACCGGCACCAAGACGCAGGCCCTGTCTGGTTGGGCGCAGGCGACCGGGCGCGACTTTCTCAGGTTCGACTATTTCGCCCACGGCCTGTCCACGGGGGACTTTCAGGACGCGACCATCACGCGCTGGCGGGCAGATGCTCTGGCCGTGATCGACGAGATGACCTCTGGACCGGTGGTGCTGGTCGGATCGTCCATGGGCGGATGGCTGGCCTGCTTGGCAGCCTTGGCGAGGCCAGAGCGTGTGGCGGGGATGGTCCTGATCGCGCCCGCCGCTGATTTCACTCACCGCCTGATGCTGCCCAATCTCAGCCCAGAGGCCAAGGAGGCCCTTTTGAGCGAAGGGCTCTATATGCAGCCTTCGGACTATGGCGAGGAGCCCTATCCCCTGACCGCAACCTTGCTGGCCGATGGCGTCCAGTGGTCGATCATGCCCGGGCCTGTCGAGATCCGCTGTCCTGTGCGGGTGTTGCAAGGAGGGCAAGATACCGATGTGCCTTGGGCCCACGCCATGGCCTTGAGCAATGCGCTTCAAGGCTCTGATGTCAGCTTTAACCTGATCAAGGATGGTGACCATCGTCTGTCGCGGCTCGAAGACCTTGAGCAACTCTTGGCCCTGACCGAGGATCTGATGGGGCGTCTTTAAGCGTTTTCGTCGGCCCAGATGGCGTTTAGACCCTCGCGATAGGTCCGAAAGGTCGGTTTCCAGCCCAGTTCCTGCTTGGCCAAGGCGTTGGAGACGCGTTTGTTCTCGGCATAGAAGCGTTGGGCGATAGGGCGCAGACTGTCGACCGACACTTCAGGCGGTAGGGGCAGGCCCGCAAGGGTGGCGGCATAGGTGATCACGTCTTGCGGCGGCGCAGGCTCATCATCGCACAGATTATAGATACCGCCCGCGCGGGGCCGGTTGATGGAGGCCTCAAGGCCGCTGGCTA
>CAISGS010000476.1 GCA_903884915.1 uncultured Caulobacteraceae bacterium
ATCGTCCTAAATAGCTAGGACGAGCCTAGGCCTTAAAGAACCCGTTCGCCGCAGGCTTGAAGGGCAGATATCCGCGCTCGACCATTCGGCGCATGGCCTCATAGGACTCAGACAGTTCCTCATAGGCTACGCGTAGATTCTTCAATTTCGTCACCTGCTCAGCATTGAGCGGCGCGGGTACTTGGGTTTGGGTCAAGGC
Organism: uncultured Caulobacteraceae bacterium; assembly: GCA_903884915.1. Lineage (GTDB taxonomy): Bacteria > Pseudomonadota > Alphaproteobacteria > Caulobacterales > Caulobacteraceae > CAISGS01. The sequence continues at coordinate 200 of CAISGS010000476.1, forward strand.
TTCGGATACCCAAGCGGCACGTGCCAGGGCCGTTGCGGCGGCGAGCCGTTGGAACTTCTCCGCATCTGCAAATCCGAGCGAGCGCGAGATAACCTCGCGATTGGCTGCAAAAACCGTATAGTCGATCTGCTCGAGCTGACCGCGCAGACGCCGCTGGGCAGCGGGATCGGAGTCGATATCCGGCTCAAAATGGTCATTTCCAGACCGACGATAGCTTGATGATCTTGACGTAGACATGAAGTTCTTCCCCTCTCCTAGAGGCGACATCAGACAGATGAAATCTCTCACCTTGAGCCTAACAGAGACTTAATAAGTGCTAACAAACAAAAATAGAGCCTGGCGTCAAAGGCGAATTATTGGCACTGCTAAAGTCAATAGAATAACGATCGAGATGAGTATTTCATAAAGTTCGAAAGAAGCAAGTCGAAGGATTACCACTGAATGCACAATTCCTCGTTGATCGTATGTTGGAGCTCTCCATGATAAAACTACCTTTTCGTGTCTCTTTATTATTTCTATTTTTTAGCCCGATACTGGTAGCGGCAAGCGCTTCTGCTCAAACGATCTATGTCCGAGCAGGAAAGCTCGTTGACCTAACATCGGGAACCGTGCGGAGCGACCAGTTGCTTCTTATTAAGGACGGCCGGATCGCAGCCGTCGGGCCCTTTGCCATTCCCCCCAAGGGATCGATTGTAACCGACTGGTCGGCCTATACGGTCCTGCCCGGGCTGATCGATATGCACACCCATATGGTCGACACCGAACAGTCCAGCAATGTCGCTGAGCCTTTGCTGCACAGCGCTGCGGAGATTGCCTTGCTCGGTGCACAACACGCCAAACAGACCCTCAATGCGGGCTTCACCAGCGTCCGGGACGTCGGCACCTTTCGCGCCTTTGGCGATGTGGCCTTGCGCGATGCCATTGAGGCGGGCTGGGTCGAGGGGCCGCGCATGGTGGTGGCGGGTGCCTATCTGACCGTGCCCGGCGGCGGCGGCGAGGTCACGGGCCTAGCCCCTGACTTGACGGTCCCTTCTGACATGCGCGTCGGCGTGGTGAGCGGGCCCGCCGAGATGACCGTCAAGGCGCGCTATCTGTTCCAGCACCGGGTCAACTTCCTCAAGCTGATTGCAACCGGGGCCGTTCTGGCGGCGGGCACCGAACCTGGCGCTCCAGAACTGACCGAAGAGGAGGTTCGCGCCGCTGTTGATGAGGCCCGCCGCAACAACAGCTATGCTACCGCTCATGCCCACGGCGCTGAAGGCATCAAGATCGCTTTGCGTGCGGGTGTACGCTCGATTGAACATGCCAGCCTGATTGATGACGAGGGCATTGCTCTGGCCAAGGCTAAGGGCGCGTGGCTGGTCATGGACATCTATAATGGCGACTATATCAACCAGATCGGTGCCCGCGATCACTGGCCTGAAGAGATCTTGCGCAAGAACCGCGATACCACGGACCTGCAACGCGAAGGCTTTACCAAGGCCGTCAAAGCGGGGGTCAAGATCGCTTACGGCACCGACGCTGGGGTCTATCCCCACGGCGATAATGGCAAACAGTTCGCCTATATGGTCCGCTATGGCATGAGTCCGATGCAGGCCATCCAGTCCGCCACCACCGTCGCCGCCGACCTGATGCAGCGCTCTGGTGATGTGGGGTC
>CAISGS010000477.1 GCA_903884915.1 uncultured Caulobacteraceae bacterium
CTAGCCCTAAGATATCGCAGTACCTGGTTGGGCTTTGCCTTGATGGTGCAGGGCGCATCCATGACCCTCCACGCCATGTATTTTCAAGAGCCGGGACGTCATCCGAACTACTATCTGATCGGCATAGACGCCCTCAGCCTCGCCATGCTGGTCCTGTTGGTCGTTGCGACCATCTTGGCCATGCGCAGCCGCCGCGCGGTCGCGGCGGTCTAATCCCAAACCGTCCTAGTCGGCCCGTTTCATCCGGGCGATGAAGAAGCCGTCAATACCGCCCTCCATCTGATGGGGCAGGATCCGTAGCCAACCGCGTTCGGCGAGGCTCGTCTCTGGCGCGCCGCCTTCTCCCGGGCTCATCGGTTCGAGCGCAAAGTCAGGACGACGCTTTAAGAAGGCGCGGATCTGGCCTTCGCCCTCCTCTGTTTCCAGGGAGCAGACGCAATAGACCAGCCGACCGCCCGGTGCGATGGCGCGAGCTGCCACATCCAAGAGCTTGGACTGCAAGGCGGCCAAGGTGGCGACATCCCCCGGACGCGCGGCCCACAAGACATCTGGCTGACGGCGGAAGGTCCCGGTCGCCATGCAGGGGGCATCGAGCAAAACCCCGTCAAAGGTTCGTCCATCGCGCCAAGCGGTGGCTTCAACCGTCACCTGTTCGGCGGTCAAACCGGTCCGATCGAGATTGGCGGTCAGGCGTTTCAATCGGCTTTCAGAGCGATCAAGCGCGGTCACCACAGCTCCCATCGCCGCCAACTGAAGGGTCTTACCTCCGGGCGCGGCGCATAGATCGAGCACCTTGTCGCCAGGCTTTGGCGCGAGCAAGCGGGCGGGTATGGCCGCAGCGGCGTCCTGGACCCACCAGCGCCCCTCATCAAAGCCGGGCCATTCGGCCACATCACCGCGCCGGGTCACGCGTAGGCTGCCGCCGGGAAGGGCGCTGGCCTTAGAGGCGATGGGCGCAAGGCTATCGGCACCGACCACAGCCTCTTCGGCACCCTCTGGCACCGTTTCGTTCAAGGCCTCGAGCAGGGCCTCAGTATCGGCAGGGTCGCGCAGGGTCAGATCAGTTGCCGGTTCTTCGGCAATCATGGCCGCGATCTTGAGGGCCTGTCCTCGACCATAGGCGGCGGTCCAGCGGGCCATCAGCCATTCGGGCGCCAGCGCCTCAGGGCCCGAAGGCTCTGCCGGTTCACGCAGAAGGCCGCGCAGAACCCCGTTGATGAGAGCCTTGAAGGGCCTTGTATCGTTGCGCGCCTCGGCCAAGGCCAAGGTTGTGGAAACGGCGGCAAAGGCGGGGGTATCGAGCCACAGCACCTGAGCTAGGCCCAGACGCAGAAGGTTGCGAACCGCTTCTGGCGGCGGCTTATGCATCCGCGAATCCAGCGCCTTATCCAGCGCACCAAGCTGGCGCAGCACGGTCATGGCCAACATGCGCGCAAAGCCACGGTCGCGAGGGGCAAGCGCGCCCATGCCGGGACGGGCAAGGGCCTCATCCAAACCGGCGCGGCGCTCTAGGGCTGAGATCACAATGTCCAGAGCCGCTTCACGGGCGGGCAGGCCAGCGACGACGGCGGCACTGGGCGGCGCGTGGCGGACCTTGCCCGAACGAGGGGGTGGGCCGGAGCGAGGGGGCTGGCCAGAATGGGGCGGTTGGGCGGTCATAGGCGGTCTGGGATCCTGTTGGTCTCTGCTGCGAGAAAAAAGCACAGAGATCGGGCGAAGGACGCCCTCTGGACCCATTTGACAAGTCTAATTTTGGAAAAGACCCCTCGCCCTAGCTCCACGGACCCTTTTGCGCCCCATCATCGGTCAGGGGAACGGCTGAGCCCCGGCTTGTCCGGCGAGGCATAGAGGCGGCCAAGCTCATCAGGGCCTCGACCCGATTTGCCGTCGCCGGATGGGTGGAAAAGAGGTTGTCCGCGCCTTGGCCGGAC
>CAISGS010000478.1 GCA_903884915.1 uncultured Caulobacteraceae bacterium
AGGCCGCCGTGAAGAACTTCCACCTGCCAAACGGCACCTTGGTTCAGAAATATTCCAACACCAACGCGCCAGTCTCACGCGTGGATATGCAACTGAGCCAGGAACTGCCTTCTGTCATTCCGGGTCACAAGTTGAAGGTCAACTTTGACATCCGCAATGTGCTGAACCTGCTCAATAGCGATTGGGGCCGTGTCGCCGAATATAACGACATCCAAACCCTGACCAGGGCTGATTGCGCCGATGCCAATGGCGTGGCGGTTCCAACCACCAGCGCGGCCTGCCCCCGCTATCGTTACTCGAACGTCTTGACCTCGGTCCAAAAGACCCAGAATCCCCAGGCTTCGCTCTGGTACATTCAGGTTGGTCTTCGCTACGAGTTCTAGAACCAAATCTTCGGATTTGACGAGATTGGGGCGGTTCCTTCGGGGGCCGCCCCTTTTTCATGGCTTGACCCCTTTGAGCGGCAACGGCAATGGAAGGGTCAGTTCTGTTGCCCATAGTCTGGAAATCTTATGCCCCGTCTTGTCCCTGCTGAATGGTCCCCGCACCGTGCCATGTGGCTGGGTTTTCCAAGCCACGCAGACATTTGGCTCGATCACTATGAGGCCGCGCAGGCTGAGGTTGCGGCTCTTGCGCTCGCCCTCGCCGGTCCGGGTGCAGAGCGGGTTCGGCTGATGGTCTGTGGCGATGAGGCTGAAGCCACCGCAAGGTTGCTGATCGGTGCCGCCCCCGGCATTGAGCTGGTCCGCGCGCAGTTCGGCGATGTCTGGCTGCGCGACACCGGGCCGATTTTCCTGAAAAAGGGCGAGGCCGATCTGGCCGAGGGCTTTGTCTTCAATGGTTGGGGCGGCAAGTACGATTTTCCCGGTGATGAGCTGGTGGCCGACCAGATCGCGGCGGCCTCTGGCGTCCCGCTCGAAATGGCCGATTTCATCCTAGAGGGCGGCTCGCTGGACCATGACGGCTTTGGCGAGATGCTGACCACGCGTCAGTGTCTGCTCAATCCCAACCGCAATCCCGGCTGGACCGAGGCGGTCGCTGAGGCGGCGCTGGCCCGGACCTTGGGTGCCAAGAAGGTTCATTGGCTGGATGATGGTCTGGCCAACGATCACACCGATGGTCATGTCGATAATCTGGCGCGGTTTGTGGCGCCGGGCGTGGTGGCCTGTCCCATTGCCTTTGGCCGGGCTGATCCCAATGCCGACCTCTATGACCAGACCGCGCGGCAGTTGTCGGGGTACAAGACCGATCGCGGCGCCCCCCTGCAGGTGGTTCGCGTCGCCTCGCCCGGACGGATTGAGGATGAGGCGGGGCAAGCGGTTCCCGCCTCGCACATGAATTTCCTGATCGCCAACGAGGCGGTGATCGTGCCGATCTATGACGGGACCTCTGGCCCCTATGCGGTCGAGGCCCTCAGAAGCCTGTTTCCAGAGCGCACCGTGATTGGTCTGCCGTCCAAGGCGATCCTGACCGGCGGCGGCTCGTTCCACTGTATCAGCCAGCAGGAGCCCGCATGACCCGCACCCTGACCGTCGC
>CAISGS010000479.1 GCA_903884915.1 uncultured Caulobacteraceae bacterium
ACATGGAGCGGTCCGAAAGCGAATCATTTGTCTTTGACGATGGGCGCTTGAAATCAGCCGCCTATGATTCTGCCGAAGGGTTCGGGCGTCGGGTCGTGGGCGGAGAGACGGCGGGCGATGCCCATGCCAGCGAAATTACCGAAGCGGCCATTGGCCGGGCCGGACAGTCTGCGGCCCTCGCGCGGCGCGGCTATAGTGGCACCGCCGATCTGGCCCCGCGCCGGACCAATGCCAAGCTCTATTCGGACGCCGATCCTCTGGCCCAGCCGAGCTTCAGCGCCAAGACCGAACTCTTGCAAGAGATCGACGCCTTTGCCCGCGCCCGTGACCCTCGCGTGGTTCAGGTCATGGCCTCAATCGCTGGCGAGCGGCGCACGGTCGAGATCCTGCGCGCCGACGGCATGATGCTGCGCGATGTTCGGCCATTGGTACGGGTCAATGTTCAGGTCACGGTCGAACGTGATGGTCGCCGCGAAACCGGCTCCTCCGGTGCCGGTGGCCGCGCCAGCTATGAGGCCTGGATCAGCCCTGATAAATGGCAGGGCCAGGTCGATGAGGCGCTCCGCCAAGCTCTGGTCAATCTCGATGCCATCGCCGCCCCCGCAGGCGAAATGGACGTGGTGCTCGGCCCCGGCTGGAACGGGGTGCTGCTGCACGAGGCCGTCGGCCATGGACTTGAGGGTGACTTTAACCGCAAGGGTATCTCCGCCTTCTCTGGCCGTATTGGCGAGCGTGTGGCGGCCAAGGGTGTGACCGTCTTTGACGATGGCTCCCTCGCCGGTCGTCGCGGCTCCCTGACCATTGACGATGAGGGCACGCCGACCGAGCGCACGGTTCTGATCGAGGACGGCATATTGGTTGGCTATATGCATGACCGGATGAGCGCGCGCCTGATGGGCCTCAGCGCCACCGGCAATGGTCGGCGCCAATCCTATGCCCACATGCCCCTGCCCCGCATGACCAATACCGGCATGATGAACGGCACCAGTTCGCAAGCTGAGATGATTGCCTCGATGAAGCGCGGCCTGTTCTGCGCCAACTTCGGCGGCGGTCAGGTCGACATCACCAACGGCAAGTTCGTGTTCCAGTGCACCGAGGCCTACCTGGTCGAGGACGGCAAGATCACGGCTCCGGTCAAGGGCGCAACCCTGATCGGCGACGGCCCTAGCGCCCTGACCCGCGTGGAAATGATCGGCGATGATTTCGACTTCGACAATGGCGTCGGAGTCTGCGGCAAGGCCGGGCAAAGCCTGCCCGTCGGCGTCGGCCAGCCCTCCTTGAAGATCAAAGGCCTGACTGTGGGCGGGACCAGCCTCTAGATAGCCCGAGAGGGTTTTAGGGGGCTATTGCCCCCTACTTCACCCCGTGAGCCAGCTTCTTCAGCCACGGGCTGGCAATGGCCAAGAGGACCCCAAGACCGACGGCCCAAATACCGATGGTCTGGAACACGCTGGCATAGGTCTCAAGCGCCCCCTTTGGATCGAGCACCTGCCCGGCCACGGTCTCGGTGGCGGTCAGGTTTGCAACCATTCCGCCCAGATATTGCGCCCAAGAGCTGGCCAAGAACCAGACCGCCATGATGGTCGAGACCACCGCAGGTGCCGAGAGCTTGGTCATCTGAGACAGGCCGACCGGGCTGAGGAACAGCTCACCGGTTGTGTGCAGCATATAGGCCAGGGCCAAGAAGATCAGCGGCACCTTATAGGCCCCGTCGGCGAACTTGACGCCAGCCACCAAGATTAAAAAGCCGATCCCGACCTGCATCAGGGCCAGCGAGAACTTCATCGGCGCTGACGGATCCAGATTACGCCGCCCCAA
>CAISGS010000480.1 GCA_903884915.1 uncultured Caulobacteraceae bacterium
CCCTCACCCAACCCTCTCCCCCAAGGGGGCGAGGGCTTGATCGGTTCTAGCCCTCTCCCTGTGGGAGAGGGTTGGGTGAGGGCCTTTCTTGTTTTCTTAAACAACCCCCGAACTACCGCGTCGTTAGACCTCCATCGATGACCAACTCACTGCCCGTGATGTAGCTCGAGGCATCCGAAGCCAAGAACAGCACCCCTTCAGCAATTTCAGCAGGCACGCCAGTACGGGCCAGAGGCGTGGTGATGGCGGTCATGGCATCTAGGTCGATCCGATTGGCCCCCTGTTGATTGACGGAGGTCAGCTCAACCGTGTCCGATATCGAGTCCCAGATCGGTGTGTCGATTATGCCCGGATGGACCGAATTGACCCGGATCTTGTCGCCTGCAGCGGCGCATTCCAGCGCGATTGACTTGGAGAACAGCCGCACAGCGCCCTTGGTGGCGCAATAGGCGCTCATTCCCGGCGAGCCCTTAAGGCCTGCGACCGAGGACATATTGATAATCGAGCCGCCCTCACCGCTGGTGCGCATCAGGGGCAGGCAGTGCTTGACGCCCAAAAACACGCCCTCGACATTGATCGCCTGCTGCTTGCGCCAGGTTTCGAGGGTCATTTCCGTAACCAGACCGCCAATACCGATCCCGGCATTGTTGACGAACACATCGAGGCGGCCGAACTGGGCGCGGACTTCAGCGATCACGCCGATCCATTCGTCTTCGCTGGTCACGTCCTGATGCAGATAGATCGCCTTACCGCCGCTCTGATTGATGGCCGCGCAGACCGCCTTACCAACGGAATCTTGCACATCGGTCAGGACGACGGTTGCCCCTGCCTTTGCCAGCCGCTCTGAACAGCTCTTGCCAATGCCGCTCGCGGCGCCGGTTACCAATGCAATCTTGCCCGACAGGTCGGCCATAGTCTCTCTCCCTAGGTTATTCTTGTTCCTAAAAGTCACATGCCAAGGGCTAGGCTTCAAGCCCAATGAATTTGGCGCTTTTCCCGCGCCCGTCTCTTGGTACAAACTAGGCAAAAGCCTCGTGGGGCCGCAGCCCCCGACAAACAAGCAAGATGATAGGAAACACCATGGCGGACGGCACCCAAAACCAGACTGAGGCCAAGGGCCCGCTCAACGGCGTTCGCATTATCGATCTGACGCAATTTGTGCTTGGCCCCTATGCGACCCAGACCCTCGGCGATCTTGGCGCAGACGTGATCAAGGTCGAAGAACCGGGCGGCGATCGTCAGCGCAAAGATGGCAAACCCCCAAACCTCAAGGAGATGGGCCCCTCCTTCATCGCCCTGAACCGCAACAAGCGCTCCGTCGCGCTGGATCTGAAGAGCGAAGAGGGAAAGGTGGCCTTGCGCGCGCTGGTCCTCACCGGCGACATCTTCATCCACAATATGCGCCCCTCAGCCATTGCGCGGCTGGGCTTCTCCTATGAGGACGTCAAGGCGATCAAGCCCGACATCGTCTATGTCGAGGCCATGGGCTATGCCGAAGAAGGCCCCTATGCCGGCCTGCAGGCCTTTGACGACCTGATCCAGTCGGCCAGCGGTGCCTGCAGCCTGAACCAACTGGTCAATCCAGACGCTGAACTGCGCCCCCTGCCTTCAATCATCGCCGACAAGACCTGCGGTCTCTTTGCCACCATCGCGACCCTGGCAGCC
>CAISGS010000481.1 GCA_903884915.1 uncultured Caulobacteraceae bacterium
AAGGGGCCGCCTCGGCCAATCCCGGCATTGTTATAGAGGATGTCCATCTTGCCTTCGGTGGTCGCGGCAAAGGCTGCCAAGGCGGCGCGATAGGCCATGCGGTCGGTGACATCGAGGGTCTGGACGATGCAGTTGTCTGCGCCCAGTTCGGCCTCGAGCGCCTTGAGGCCTGCACTATTGACGTCGCAGCCGCCAATGAACCAGCCCTTGGCGTGAAATAGCCGAGCGGTCTCGAGACCCATGCCAGAGGCAGCGCCGGTAATGAAGATGGACTTGCGCCCGTTGGCCTTGGTCATGGTCTGGCGTCTCCTGCCGTAAAGGCCCTTTGCGGGCGCGATGGGTGTTGTAATCAGGCTGCGGGCGCGGTTTGGGCACCGCGAACCAGTTTGCCGGGTAGGGCTCCCGTCGCCTGCCCCTCGCGATAGACGACCGTTCCGCTGACGATGGTAGCGACATAGCCCTCCGCCTCCTGCATGAGGCGCCGTGCCCCTGCGGGCAGGTCATAGATCATGTGCGGCGGACGCAATTGCAGCCGCGCCATATCGATGATGTTGAGGTCCGCCTTATAGCCGACAGCGACCACGCCCCGGTCGAGCAGGCCGACCGCTTCGGCCGTGTCACGGGTCTGGCTGCGAACCACGAAGGGCAGGGTGAGCTGTTCACCGCGTGTGCGATCCCGGCACCAATGGGTCAGCATATAGGTCGGCACACTGACGTCACAGATGGCCCCCACATGGGCCCCACCATCGGACAGGCCGAAGAGGGTGTTGGGGTTCTTCATCATGGTCAGGCTGTTGTCGAGACTGCCCTCTGTGTAGTTGTGCATGGCAAAGAACAGGAAGCCTGAGCCATCGCCAGCCGCCAGCATGTCATAGACTATGGCGTCTGGGCTGGAGCCCTCACGCTTGGCGCGGGCGGCGATGCTGTCTTCGGGGGCGGGCTCATAGTTCGGGGGATCGCCCAGCTCGAACATCTTGTGATAGGCCCCGGCCAGGGAATTGATGAAGGGATGGCCGCGTTCTGGCGCTTCGGACAGGATGCGCGCGCGGACCTCTGGATCACGCATGACCGCTGCCCGCTCGCTAAAGGGCAGGTCGGCAATGGCGATATAGCTGGGCCGGGTGATGAAGGGGTGGGCGGAGCCTTGTAGGCCAAGCATCAGGCCCACAGGACGGCCCTGAACCTGAGCCTTGATGGGGAGGCCCTCTCCAGCGGCCTCATCCAAGCGGACCATCAGTTCGCGCCATTGGTCAGGGGCGGCATCGGCCTGCACCATCGAAAAGCTTAAGGGGCGGCCCGACACCTGGGTCAGGGTCTTGATCAGGCCGAACTCATGTTCCATCTGCCGGAAGTCTGAGACCCATTGCAAAACGCCCGTGCCTGCCTCGGCAAGCCCCTCGGCAATGGCGATCATCTCGGCGTCGGCTGCCCCGATGGTGGGGGTCAGGTCGCCATCGGCGGTGCGGTGAACCATGGTGCGGGTGGTGGAAAAGCCCAAGGCCCCGGCCTCTATGGCCTCGCGGGTCAGGGCCTTCATCTGGGCGATTTCTTCGGGCGTCGCATCCTCGCGGTCCGCGCCGCGCTGGCCCATCACATAGACGCGCAGGGCCCCGTGCGGCGCTTGGGCAGCGACATCAACATCGTGGGGCAGGGCGTCAACGGCGTCCATATAGTCGCCAAAACTCTCCCAGTTCCAAGACAGGCCCTCATGCAGGGCGGTGCCGGGAATGTCCTCAACCCCTTCCATCAGGCGTACGAGGGTGTCGCGGTCCGCCACGCGCACCGGGGCAAAGCCAACGCCGCAATTGCCCATCACCACGGTGGTCGAACCGTGCAGGGACGAGGGGGTCAGGCGGCTGGTCCATGTGGCTTGGCCATCATAATGGGTGTGGATATCGACCCAGCCGGGCGTGACCAGCAGGCCCTTCGCGTCGATTTCTTCGGCAGCGCTACCCTTGACGGTGCCAACCGCCACGATCTTGCCTTGGCGCAGGGCCACGTCAGCGACAAAGGGCTCACCGCCATTGCCATCGACAACTGTGCCGCCGCGAATGATCAGATCATAGGCTGTGCTGGAACCATCCATCGCCCGTCTCCTCCAAAAAGGCCTTCTTGCTGGGCCTTAGAGGAAACAGACTAGCGAGGCGGCGCAGGCGCGCCAAACCTATTTTGCTAAAGGGTGCGGGATTCGATCACCGCTGCGGCCAAGGCCTGACCGGAGGCAAAGGCATATTCGATCCGAGGGCCAAGCCGCCAGTCGCCGCAAACGCCAAGCCCTAGGCTTTCGGCCCAGCCAAAGGGCGTACCCGCAGGCTGTTCGATCTGGGCATAGCGCCAGCGGTGGGCGGTCAGGCTGATCGGGGCCTTGAAGGTCGCATAGTCAGCAAAGGCGGTCAGTAGGGCCTGAGCCACCTCGTCGGCGGTCTCTTCCAGATGGGTCTTGGACCAGGCCGGTGAGCCATGCAGGACCCACGCCTCCGGCCCGCCTCGTCCGGGTTTGGAGGTCTCGCGCGAGATCCAAGACAGGGGACCGGTCTCGAGCCGCGCGGCATCAAAATCAGCCCCAACCGGCGCATCGAACACCGCCATGGCGGCCCAGCAGGGCGCGCTGCGGACCGCTTCGGCTTCGCGGGCCATGTGCGGGACCCAATCGCTGATCAGGGGGCCGGTCTGCTCAGCGGGCACCGCGACCAGAACGACCTCGAACGGTCCTTCGCGCTCGCCCTCTGCGAACCTTAGGCTCCAAGCCCCGGGGCCGCCCTCAATGGCCAGAACCTGACGGCCAAACCTTGCATCCAGACCCTCGAGCGCTGCCTTAACCACCTGGTTCATACCGCCCACGCCAACATAGCGATCATCCCCGCCGAGGAGCTCGCTTGTGCCATCAGCGCCAATCTTGATCAGCTTGCCTTGCCACGGCGCGCAGGCCCCAGCTGCGCTCCAGCCCGCGACCGCCTTGGTCAAGCCCTCGCCCCTTACGGTAAAAAATTGAGCGCCATGATCGAGCCGCACGGTCCCCAGCGCAGTTTCCATCCGCCGCGTGCTCATCCGCCCGCCCGGCCCGCGTCCCTTGTCAAACAGGGTCACCTGATGACCAGCCTCTTGCAGGCTGCGGCCAGCCGCAGCCCCGGCAAGGCCTGCTCCGATAATGGCGATGGTGGTCATGGGTAAACAGTCTCTCGTGAACAGCCTGACCTAAGCCAGCCGCACGGGGGGTCAAGCCCTTTAGCGCTATCGCCAGCGGGCGTGGGCCAAAGCTGCGGCGCGGTGAAGCCAGATGTGGCGGGCGGCGAGCCGTTCGACATCCACGTCATAGCCGCCGCCCAGCACACCGGCCACGGGAATGCCCCGGCTTAAGGCGGCGTCCAATACGAACGATTCTCGCGCGGCTAGGCCTTGGTCCGAGAGGTTCAACCGGCCTAGGCGATCGTCGCGATGGGGATCAACCCCGGCAATATAGAAGACCAAATCCGGGCGCACGCGGCGGATCAGGCTCGGCAGGGTGTCATCCAACCGCGTCAGATAGTCGGCATCCTCGATCCCGTCCTCGAGCTCGATATCAAGGTCGCTGACCGCCTTGCGGACGGGAAAATTCTTGGCCGCATGCATCGAGAAGGTGAAGACGCGAGGGTCATGCTCGAAAATGCGCGCGGTGCCGTCGCCCTGGTGAACATCGAGATCCACCACCAAGATCTGCCGAACGGAGCCCTCGGCGAGTAAGAGATGGGCCGCGACGGCGACATCATTGAACACGCAAAA
>CAISGS010000482.1 GCA_903884915.1 uncultured Caulobacteraceae bacterium
CACCGACTGGTTCTATTCCCAGCAGGCGGCGGGCTTCATCTATACCCGCGCACCCGATCCAAGCGTCAATGCTCACGATCCAAGCCCTAAGGGTGTCAATGTCGGCTTCTTTAACGACGTGACCCGCAAGGACCGTCAGTTGGCCGTCTATGGTGAAGCCTCTTACGACATCATCCCGGACAAACTGACCATCACCGGCGGCGCCCGTTATTATGACGAAGAAGCCTCGATGACCGGTTCGTCCAACTCGAGCTTCGGCTATGGTTCACGCGGTAAGTATGATCCTGTCACGGGAACCTACAGTGCCGTTGCCACCCCACCAAAGTACTATGGGATCAGCGCAAATCTCGCCACGACCCTTAAGGGCCTGTCGCCCGCGAAATATACGGGCACGATCTTGAAGGGCAACCTGACCTACAAGCTCGATGATGGTTCGCTGCTCTATGCGACCTATTCGGAAGGCTTCCGTCCCGGCGGCTTCAACCGCAAGCCCTGTAACGTGGTTAGCCCAGCCTGTAACAGCCTGAAGGCCTATGTGCCCGATACTGTGACCAACTACGAAATTGGTTGGAAGCTGGCCCTGCTCGATCGCACCCTGCAGTTCAACGCAGCGGCCTATCAGATCGACTGGGAAAACATCCAAATGACGGTGTTCGACCAGAACATCTCCAACCAGACCTTCACCACGAACTTCACCGATGCGCGCATCCGTGGCGTCGAAGGTGATGTGGCTTGGCGTCCGACAAAAGAACTGACCGTCAATGGCGGTTTCTCTTACAACGACTCCGAGTTGACCAAATATCGTAAGGCCGCGACCGTTCTGGTGCCGCTCGGCAGCCCTCTGGCTCTGAGCCCCAAGTTCCAGGGCAATATCCGCCTGCGTTATGAGACCGAAACCGCGTCGGGCCTGCGTCCGTTCGCGCAAGGTGGCTTCCACTTCGTCGATTCCAGCATCTCGTCGGACATCGACAATGTCAGCATCAAGCTGCCAGGCGTCAACGCCACGGCAGGTTATGCGGCGCAAGTGCCAATCACCTATAACGGTGTGACGGTGAAGCCAGGCGACGTGATTGTTCCTCTGAAGGGTGCCCTGAAGCAAAAGTCCTACACCACGCTTAGCGCGTCGGTCGGCGCTTCGAAGGACAACTGGACGGTGGAACTGTTCGGTGAAAACCTCACCGACGCCCGCCCAGAGCTCTATAAGAGCGGCAATGATGGTGAGCTGCGCGTGACCACGTCACGTCCACAAACCTTCGGTGTTCGTCTCTCGATCCGTAACTAATCAAACTGTGGTGGGCTCCCGTTCATTCGGGGGCCCATTCCTTTTTGTTGCTGCCCCTATCGATTCCGACCCAGAACGGGATCAAAATAGCGATAAACATCCTTACCTTGGCCCACTGAAACGCTATGATTGAGCCAACCGATAAGGATCGACATTTGACCCAAGCTGCACTGTCTCCAGCCCAGATCGACGACCTTCTCGGCCGTGCGCGGGACATGTTGCAACAGACCAAATTCCCGCAAGCGGCCGCCCTGTGCCAACAGGTTCTAGACGCCGATCCGATCCATAAGGACGCGCTCTATACCTTGGCTGTGACCTATCGCTATCAGGGCGATGTTAAGCGGGCCCTTGCGACCAACGACCATCTCATCTCCATAGATCCCGGATTTGGCCGCGCCTATCAGGAGCGAGGCCACTGTCTGCGTGACACAGGCGATCGACGCGGCGCGCTCCTCGCCTACCAAGGGGCTGTGGCCAATAATGCCGCCCTCATAGCCAGTTGGCAGATGCTGTCAGAACTTCAACGTGCGACCGGTGCGCGCACCGCTGCGGAGTTCTCGCAGGACCAATATGATTATCTCAATAGCCTGCCGCCTGAGATTTTGAGCGTCGCGAACCTGATCCAAGAAGGCCGGTTTTTGCGGGCCGAGCAGATTTGCCGTCACTATCTCCAGACCAAGGGCCACCATGTTGAGGCCATGCGGTTCCTTGCCGAGATCGGCACCAAGTTCAATTCCTATGAGGAGGCCGAGTTCCTTCTTGAATCCTGCATGGTGCTCGAGCCGGACAATACCAGTGCTCATGTCGACTATGTTGACGTGCTCCATAAGCGGCAAAAGTTCGCTAAGGCGCTTGAGCAGGCGACGGTTTTGCGCAAAAAATCCAAGGGTGTGCCTCAGATCGAGCTGCTCTATGCCAACGAAAATCTGGCCGTCGGTAATTTCGATGAGGCGCTGGGCGTCTATGGGAAGTTGGCCAAGGAAACGCCCAACAACCCGACCATCCATCTGACGCTCGGTCACGCCCTCAAGACGGTGGGCCGCCAGCCCGATGCGATCGCCGCCTATAGCCGCGCCTATCAGATCCGCCCCGACTTTGGGGATGCCTATTGGAGCCTTGCCAACCTCAAGACCTATCGTTTCACCGACGATCAGATCGAATCTATGAGGACAATGGAGGCGGACCCCAAGACCGCCCTCGTTGACCGCTATCACCTCTGTTTTGCCCTCGCCAAGGGCCTCGAGGATCGGGGTGATTACGCTCAAGCCTTTGAGGCCTATGAGCGCGGGAACCGCCTGAAGCGTGAAGATCTAGGCTATGATTGGCGCCGGATCAGCCGCGAAATGGACCTGCAGATCGAGCACTGCAATCCAGCCCTGTTTGAAGCCAAGGCGGGTGCGGGCTGTCCCGCCCCCGATCCCATCTTCATTGTTGGCCTACCGCGCGCCGGATCGACCTTGCTGGAGCAGATTCTCGCCTCGCACAGTCAGGTCGAGGGCACGATGGAGTTGCCCAACATCTTGGCCCTGGCCCATCGGATCAATGGCCGCCGCCGCGTTGAAGAAGAGCCCGCCTATCCGGCCAATCTTCCCGCCCTATCGCCGCAGGACCTGACCGCCTTTGGTGAGGCCTTTTTGCGTGACACCCGCATCCATCGCAAGAAGGGCGCGCCCTTCTTTATCGACAAGATGCCGAACAATTTTCGCCATATCGGCCTGATCCATATGGTCTTGCCCAATGCCAAGATCATTGATGCGCGGCGCGGGGCTATGGGCTGCTGTTTCAGCGGCTTTAAGCAACTTTTCGCCGAGGGACAGGAATTTACCTACGGCCTGGAAGAAATTGGCCACTACTACAAGGACTATGTGACCCTTATGGATCACTGGGACCGGGTCTTGCCGGGCAAGGTTCTTCGGGTAAACTATGAGGATGTGGTGGCCGATCTTGAACCTCAAGTGCGCCGCCTGCTCGATTTCTGTGGCCTTCCCTTCGAAGAGGGCTGTATCAATTTCCATAAGAATGATCGCGCCGTTAGGACCGCCAGTTCAGAGCAGGTCAGGCAGCCGATTTTCACGAGCGGTCTGGATCAGTGGGAGAACTTTTCCCCCTATCTGGATCCGCTGAGACAGGTTCTGGGTCCGGAACTGGCATTAGGTTGAGGAAGACAAGATGACCACAGCAACACCCGTCGAAGAAGGCCAGACCTATTCCCTAGGGGCGCGCTGGTACGTCCTGTTCATCATGATGTTGGCCTATACGATCAACATTGCCGACCGCTACGTCATGTCGACCGTCCTTGAGCCGATCCGGTTGGAGCTCAAGCTCACCGATGGCGGTGTGGCCTTCTTAACCGGTGTGTCACTGGCCCTGTTCTATGTGACCATGGGCATTCCCCTGTCTTGGATTGCCGACCGCTATAATCGTCGCAATCTCTTAGCCATTTCGATCACGATCTGGTCGGCTATGACCACCTTCTGCGGCCTGTCGACCAACTATCTTCAGCTCCTTCTGGCTCGGATCGGGGTTGGTATTGGCGAGGCGGGCGGCACGCCCTCCTGCAACGCCATTGTCGGTGACTATTTCCCAGCCGACCGTCGCCCTATGGCCATGACCATCTTTGCGTTGGGTGCGCCCATTGGCGCTTGGCTCGGCGCGGATATGGCAGGCTTTGTCGCTAATAAATATGGCTGGCATGCGGCCTTCTTGGTGCTGGGCATCCCCGGCATCTTGCTCGCCGCAGTGATCATGTTGACGGTTAAGGAGCCTGTTCGCGGCCGCCTTGACGCCGTCTCGACCGAAGATGCGCCAAGCTTGGCAGCGACGGTGGCCTTCTTCTTTAAACAGAAGGCGGCCTTCCATGTGATCATGGGCAGTGGCGTTTCGGCCCTTTGGGGTTGGGGCCTGATGTGGTTCACGCCGACCTTCCTTCAGCGCGCCTACCACCTGAATGTCGGTGAAGCCGGTGCCGTCGTGGGACCGATCCATCTGGTCATGGGTATTTTGGCCTCTTTGCTCACCGCTTGGCTTCTGTCGCGCCCGTCTTTTGTAGATCCAAGGCGCATTGTGAAGCTGCTCGCTATCGTGACCGGTTTGGCGACCATTCCATCATTCATCGCCTATTGGACCCACTCTCTATCCATGGCCACGGCCATGTTGTGGATCTTCATCCCAGCCATCTATTTCTATATTGGCCCCGCCTTTGCCTTGGGCCAGAACCTCGCGCCGCCCAAAATGCGGGCTATGTTCACGGCCATCGCTCTGTTGATCGCCAATGTCTTTAACCTGATCGTCGCCCCACAGGGCGTGGGCTGGCTCAGCGACTTCATTGCCGCCCTGCAGAAAAACCCCGACTTTGCATCCTTCATTCCAGGCGTCAGTTGGTTGGGCGCCCATCTCGCCGGTTTTGTCGGCGTGGATGACGCTTCGTCGCTGAGGTTTGCCCTGCTGGTCTTGGCTCCAACGGGCTTTTGGGCGACTTGGCACTATTGGATGGCTGCCCGCACTATTATCGAAGATCAAAAGACCGCAATCGGTTACGTCTAGCCTCGGTTTAGCCCCCACTCCTAGAGGGTGGGGGCGCTTAGTCCGGCCCAGATCGCCCGAAAATTGCCTCAAAACTTGGGCAAAGGATCGAGTTGATGATCACAGCCTATGGAGACAGAGTTAAGTGATGAGAGCGTTTCTTATCCCGGGGACCCTTGCAGCAGCGCTGACTATGGCCTGTCTTGGATCGGCAAGGGCGCAAGAACAGACCCCCGCCGCGCCGCAGGAAAAGCCTGCTGAGGTTATGGCTCCTGCAGCCCCTCCTACCCTCGAGGCACCAGCCCCAGCGGCAGCGGCTAAGCGCCCGGCGAAAATTTCAAAGAAACTTGAGGCCGAATTTGCGCGCGGCGCAAAGGCCTATGACCAAAAGAACTATGAGGAGGCGCTGTCGATCTGGCTGCCCTTGACGGCTGAGGGCAATGCTCGCGTCCTCTATAATGTCGGGCTGATGTATGCCAACGGCCTAGGCATCCCCAAGGATGACTATGTTGAGGCCTATAGATGGTTCGAGATTTCGGCCAACAGGGCCGAAGACCCTCGGGAAAAGAAGAAGGCCGAGCGCATGAGGGATATGGTGGGTCTGGAACTGACGCCCGACCAACTTGCTGAGGCCAAGGCCCGCGTTAAGGCTTGGCACCCAAAGCGGCATCTTTGGCGCTAAGGCCAGAAAGATGCTGAGGGATCACGCCGGACCGAATGGCCAGCGTGATCCTCAGGTAACTTTACTTCAAAACGACGATGACGACGCGGCGGTTGGCTGCACGGCCAGCGCGCGTGGCATTGTCGGTCGCGGGGGCCTCTTCGCCATAGCTGGCGCTCGACATGCGCGACAGGGGCACGCCCTGCTTGGCCAGATAGGCGCGAACCGCATTGGCGCGGTTCATGCCGACCTGCTCATTGGCCTTGGTCGAGCCAGAAGCGTCGGTGTGGCCTTGAATTTCGAGATAGACGTTTTGGTTGTCAGACTTCAGCTGAGCGGCGAGCGCCGAAAGCTTGGCTTGGCTGTCGTCCGAAAGGATGGCCTTGCCACTGGCAAAGGTCACCGAGCCATCCGTGGTCATGACCACCGAATAGAGGAACTTGCCTTCGGCCAGCTTGCCGGCGGCGATGGCGCGGGCGAGCGCGTCGCGAGCGGTCTGATCGACCTGGTTCAGGCGGGTTTCGAGACCGTCAATGCGGCCACCGATCTTGGTGCCCTGCTCGTTCAGGGCGGTGCCCTGACGTGACTCGAGGCCAGCAACCTGCTGGTCGACATATTTTTGAGTGGCGCAACCGCTCAGGCCGAGCGCGATGGCCATGGCGCCAATGGCGATGCTGGCAGACTTTGAAACGAACATGGGACCCTCTCCACGAAACTGAACTGAGCGTAGGGCTTGCACCCATGGCGCCTATTGGAAACCGATATCTATCCGATATCAGAAAAAACCTTCGATCGGAAACCGATCTTATAGCGGCGTCACCCTAATGAGATGTGACCAAGACCGCAATGTGACCCATCACGCCTTAACATCGGAATGTCTCATTTTTTTGATGAAGACACGCTATTCGGGGCCGTTCGGATCTGGTCGACATCTCGGACGGCACCTCTCGCAGCACTGGTCGTGAAGGCGGCATAGGCGCGCAGGGCGTCTGTGACCTTTCTTTTGCGACCATGGGCCATCCATCCATCGGCGCCGCGCGCGTTCATCTCCGTGCGGCGCTCTTCCAAGACGGCCTCGGAAACGGCCAGAACAATCGAGCGGTTGGGAATATCAATCTCGACCCGGTCGCCCTCGTGAACCAGAGCGATCAGGCCGCCCTCTGCGGCCTCTGGCGAGACATGGCCGATCGATAGGCCCGATGTGCCGCCCGAAAAGCGTCCGTCGGTGATTAGGGCGCAGACCTTGCCCAGCCCTTTGGACTTCACATAGCTGGTCGGATAGAGCATCTCTTGCATGCCGGGTCCGCCGCGTGGGCCCTCATAGCGGATGACCAAAACGTCTCCAGCCACGATCTTTCCGGTCAAGATCGCGCTGACCGCATCGTCTTGGCTCTCGAACACGCGGGCCGGACCGGCAAAGGTCAGGATGCTCTCATCCACGCCCGCGGTTTTAACGATACAGCCATCAAGGGCCAGATTGCCGCTGAGCACCGCCAAGCCGCCATCTTTGGAGAAGGCATGCTCGACATCGCGGATCACGCCGTCCGAGCGGTCCGTATCCACAGCCTCCCAGCGGCGCGACTGGCTAAAGGCGGTTTGGGTTGGCACGCCGCCGGGGGCTGCGCGGAAGAAGTGGTGCACATCCTCGTCTTGGCTCTGAACAATGTCCCAACGCTTGATAGCGTCGCCGAGGGTCGGGGCGTGGACGGTCGGCAGATGGGTGTGCAGGAGCCCGCCACGATCAAGCTCACCCAAGATCGACATGATGCCGCCTGCGCGGTGGACATCTTCCATGTGAACGTCGCTCTTGGCGGGCGCGACCTTGCAAAGGCACGGCACCTTGCGCGACAGGCGGTCAATATCGTCCATGGTGAAGGGCACCCCGCCCTCTGACGCGGCGGCCAGCAGGTGCAGCACCGTATTGGTCGATCCGCCCATGGCAATGTCGAGGCTCATGGCATTCTCAAAAGCCTCGAAAGTGGCGATAGAGCGCGGCAGGACCCGGTCATCATCGCCTTCGTAATAGCGCTTGGCCAGATCCACGACCGTGCGGCCGGCCCGAAGGAACAGTTGCTCGCGGTCAGAGTGGGTGGCGAGGACCGAACCATTGCCGGGCAAGGATAGGCCCAAGGCTTCGGTCAAACAGTTCATCGAATTGGCCGTGAACATGCCCGAGCAGGAGCCGCAGGTCGGGCAGGCCGAGCGCTCGATGGTGGCGACCTCTTCGTCACTGTAGGAATCGTCCGCGGCAGCGACCATGGCATCGACCAGATCCAGCGCCACTTCCTTGCCCTTAAGGATGACCTTCCCGGCCTCCATCGGTCCGCCCGAGACGAAGACCGAGGGGATATTGATCCGCATGGAGGCCATCAGCATGCCCGGCGTGATCTTGTCGCAGTTGGAGATGCAGACCATGGCGTCGGCGCAGTGGGCATTGACCATATATTCGACGCTGTCGGCGATCAGTTCGCGCGAGGGCAGGCTGTAGAGCATGCCGTCATGGCCCATGGCGATCCCGTCATCAACGGCGATGGTGTTGAACTCTTTGGCAACGCCGCCCGCCTTCTCAATTTCCCGCGCGACCAGCTGGCCAAGGTCCTTGAGGTGGACGTGACCGGGCACGAACTGGGTGAAGGAATTGACCACCGCGATGATCGGCTTGCCAAAATCGCTATCCTTCATGCCGGTGGCGCGCCAAAGGCCGCGCGCGCCTGCCATGTTGCGGCCGTGGGTCGTGGTGCGTGAACGATAGGGAGGCATGATGTTTCCTAGGGCGATCGGTCAGACGGGTTGGTGCATTACAGATGAGATATATGCCCCAATTTTGCATCTCCTGCCGCCGAAAAAATCGTTGGTTCACGTCCGCCGCCTCGCAAGGGCTCGATTTATCACATTCGTAGGCCCGGTGTGCCTTGGCGTTTGGGGCAAAAGATGAAACCGTTGCGGTTCTGAATGGGTCTTTGTGGGTTAAGTCAATGCTGAGCTTTCGCCGTCTAAACCGGATGGGTTCCGTTGGAGCCATCGCCCTCATGGCGGGGCTTGTCGGATTTTCGGGTCCCGTGGCCGCGCAGGTCGCCGCTCAACCGGCACCCGCCGCCCGCCCCGCACCGGTGACGGTCGTGCGCAGTACCGAGTTGGGACCGGTGAGGGGTGTGGTTAAGGGTCCATCGGTCAATTTCTTAGCCATTCCCTATGCCGCACCGCCGGTCGGGCCCTTGCGGTGGAAGCCGCCGCAACCGGCTAGCGTCTGGACGACAGAGCGACTGGCGGAGGCCTTCGGTCCGGTATGCCCTCAGGCCGGGGGCGCTCCCTCAACGCCCCAGTCTGAAGATTGCCTGACCCTCAATATCTCCGTCCCGACCGGCACGACACCGGACGCCAAGTTGCCGGTGCTGTTTCGGATCCATGGCGGCGGCTATATTGCCGGCTCCGGCCCGTCGGAACATTCTGCAGAGGTTTGGAACCCTGAGGGGGTGATCCTGGTCACCTTTAACTACCGGCTTGGCCCCCTTGGCGTCCTAGCCCACCCCCTATTAGTGGCCGAGGCGGCGGTTAAGCCTCAGCCGGTCAATTTCGCGCTGCTGGATATGAAGGCGGCCCTTGAATGGACCCATCGCAATATTGCCGCCTTTGGCGGCGATCCGGCCAACCTGACCCTGACCGGCGTGTCAGCGGGCGGTGAGGGGGTTCAGCTTCTTCAGCTCATGCCCGGCACCGAAGGCCTCTTTGCGCGGGCCATTTCTTCGAGTGGCTATACGGCCTGGCCCTTGCCGCGCTCGACCTCGACCGCCGATGGCGCGCCTGCTGAGGCCGTTCGGCTCGGAGATGAAACCATCTTGCGGGCCAATGTCGGCAAAGAACCCGCCAGTCTTGACGAGATGAGGGCCCTTGAGGTCAAGGCACTCTTGGCCTCGATCCGCGGATTTCAGCTGCCTGTGATCGATGGGGTAACGCTTCTCGATGATCCTGTGACCCTGTTCGCCAAAGGGGCAGACCATCCCGTACCGGTGATGACCGGTGGCAATAGCTATGAGGGCAGTGTGTTTCCCAGTTCTGGTGTGACACCAGAGGAAGTGGTTGGCCTGCTGGGCGATCAAGCCCCCGCTATGAAGGCGCTCTATGCCGATGATTTTGCGGTCAGTGAGGCGCGGGGCGTCAGCCGAATGTTTGGCGACATGCGCTATGTCTTTTCGAGTGCCGCCATGGTCTCGTCCGTGTCGCGCCGTCAACCGGCCTATCTTTACTATGTCACCTATGTCGATCCCGACCGCCGCGCGACCCAGCCGGGCACCTATCATGGGGGTGAGACCTTCCTCCTCCAATGGGGCGGCCGCACCCCTGCCAGTTTGGCGGCGGGTAATCCCGGCAAGACGATGAGGGGCTATTGGCTAAACTTCATCAAGACGGGCGATCCCAATGGTGGGACCGAGCCCCTATGGCCCAAATCCACCCCCGACCAACCGCACTGGATGGTGTTTGGCGAGACGGTCGCGGTCAGGGATGACGTCTTGGCCGACAAGCTTGCCCTGCTGCGTAAAATCCATTCCGCGCGGTTCAGCGTTCCAAGCCAAACGGCGGCGGCTAAAAAATCTCGTTAGGGCTCTAGGTATCTGAGGGTCTGGACCTTGTCGTAAGGCACAGTCTGGCTAATTTGTAATTGGAACAGCCGCGATTATCCCGTCATAGTGGGGGCAAATCGATGGCTTTAGTTAGGGTGGATTGTGCGTGGATAGGTCCGAACTGCTTCGTTCTTTGAGCATTGATCGTTCAGCAGGGGCGGAAACCGACGGTGGCTCGTCCATGCCGCCTCTGCTCATTGCCGGGATCGTCGCCGGAGCATTGGTCCTTGGCGGAACCCTCGGTTGGGTGGTTAAGCCCGCGCCGAAGGTCAAGCCGGTGGTGGTCGCAGCCGCGCCTATGGGCACCAACAAGGGCGTTGTTCGCCCCGGTGGACTAACCGCTTCGGGCTATGTCGTCGCTCGCACCCGCGCCACCATCGCCTCGGAAGTGACCGGGCGCGTCGTTGAGGTGCGCGTCGAAGAGGGTCAGGCCGTGAAGGCTGGACAGGTCTTGGCCATTCTCGATGGGTCCTTGGCCAAGGTCGATGCGGCCTCCAGCCAGGCGCGGGCCCTGTCGGCTCAGGCCGCCGCAGATTCGGCCCAAGCGCAATATGTTCAGGCCCAGCGCGATCTGGCCCGTTATGAGTCGCTTGCCTCAACCGGCTATGTCAGCGATGCCAATGTTCAGGCCGCGCGCCTCAAGGCGCGGGTGGCCCAAACCCAAGCGGCCTTGTCGCAGGCGCAGATGGTCGCGGCCCAGTCCGATGCCAATCGCAGCCGCGTTCAGCTTGGCAAATACGAGATCCGCGCACCCTTCACCGGTATCGTCATCGATAAGGCCGCGCAGCCCGGCGAAATCATCTCGCCCCTGTCGGCAGGTGGCGGCTTTACCCGTACCGGTATCTGCACCATCGTGGATATGGACAGTATCGAGATCGAGGTGGATGTGAACGAGGCCTATATTGGCCGGGTCACAGAGGGTCAAAAGGTTGAGGCGGTTATGGATGCCTATCCCGACACCGTGCTGGCCGCCCACGTCATCGCCAAGATCCCCACGGCCAGCCGCGACAAGGCCACTGTTCGAGTCCGCATCGGATTTGACGGTAAAGACGTCCGCATCCTTCCCGAGATGGCCGTAAAGGTCACCTTTCTTGACGCCAAATCTTAAGATCGACCGATAGGACCCCCCGACATGAGCGCCCTGATCCAGCTGAAGAATGTCAAAAAGACCTATAAGCGCGGCAAGGAAAGCATCACCATCTTTGATGGCTTGAACCTGACCATCGAACAGGGCGATTTTGTCGCCATTATGGGACCGTCGGGTTCGGGCAAGACCACCTTGCTCAACCTGCTCGGCGGCACCGATCGCAGCGACAGCGGCGAGATCAATTTCGACGGTGAGCGCATCGACGGCTATAATGAGGGGCAACTGGCTGGATGGCGCGCTCGCTCTGTCGGCTTCATCTTCCAGTTCTACAATCTGATGCCGGTGCTCAATGCCGCTCAAAATGTTGAGCTGCCCCTGATGCTGACCAAGCTGTCGGCCGGCAAGCGCCGGGCCAATGTCGAAACGGCCCTCAAGATTGTCGGGCTGTGGGACCGCGCCAAGCACAGGCCAAAGGAACTGTCCGGCGGTCAGCAGCAGCGCGTGGCCATTGCCCGGGCCATCGTTTCTGACCCCAAGTTCCTGCTCTGTGACGAGCCGACGGGCGATCTGGACCGCAACACGGCCAACGATATTCTCGGCACGCTGCAGCAGCTCAATCAGGAAATGGGCAAGACCATCGTCATGGTCACCCACGACCCTGAGGCCGCGCGTTTTGCTAAGCGCACCCTGCATCTGGATAAGGGCGTCTTTGCCGAGGTCACCCAATGACCGACCTCGACCTGGTTTGGAAGAACCTGTTTCGCAAGCCGCTGCGGACTATTCTGCTGACGGTTTCGATCTTTATGGCCTTCTTGATCTTCGGCATCCTGACCAGCCTGAATGTGGCGCTGGACCGGGCTTCGGAGTCTGGCTCGGCGAGTAATCGCTTGGTGGTGTCCAATAAGATCAACTTCACCCAGTCCATGCCCTATGCCTATATCAATCGGGTGGCGGCCATACCGGGCGTGACGGCGGTCACCTATCAAAACTGGTTTGGGGCCTATTATCAGGACCAAAGGACCAGCCGGTTTGTGGGTTTTGCCGTTGATCCAGAGACCTATATGGCGATCTTCCGCGATGAAGCGCGCCTGACCGATGCCGAACGTCAGGCTTTCCTGACCGAGCGCACCGGGGTCATTGTCGGTAAGAGCCTCGCCGACCGTTATGGCTGGAAGGTCGGTCAAACCATCCCCATCAGCTCCAACATCTATAGTCAGGCCAATGGCCGGCGCAGTTGGGACATGAAGATCAGCGGTATCTTTACCGGCGCCAAGCCGACCGACCCAACCACGGCCATCTATTTCCATTATGACTATATGAACGAGACCATCACCTTTGGCCGTGATCAGGTGGGCACCATTACGGTGGTGACGGCCTCGCCCGACCAAAATGATCAGGTGGCTAAGGCGATCGACGCCAACTTTGCCAACTCTCCGGCTGAAACCTCGACCGTCGATGAAAAGACCTTCAGCCGTGCCTTCTTGAAACAGGCGGGCGATTTGAACTTCATCGTCACCATGGTGGTCTCTGCTGCCTTTGCCGCCATCCTGATGATTGTCTCCACGACCTTGGTTTCGGCCATGCGGGAGCGGACCAAAGAGATCGGGGTTATGAAGACCCTCGGCTTTTCTAGCCCCCGCGTCCTGCGCATGGTGCTGGGCGAGGCGGTGCTTTTGTCCAGCCTCGGGGCCGTGCTTGGGCTAGGAACCTCGGCCTTTATCCTGACGGGCCTATCGAAATCGCCGGTCGGATCGAACTTTGGCGATCTGTCCATGTCGCCGGTGGTGGCCCTGTCCGGCTTGGCGCTTGCCGTCAGTTTGGGTCTGGTTACCGGTGCTGTCCCGGCCCTCTCGGCCTTGCGGATGAGCATCATTGAAGCCTTGAATCGCGGATAGGACCCCAGCCATGAGTTTGCTCAATCAGACCGGCTCTGTGATCGCCATGAATGTGCGGTCCATCCCCCAGCGCCTTTGGATGTCCTTGGCCACGGTAGGCTCGATCGCCCTTGTGGTGGCGGTGCTGCTGGGCTTCTTGGCCCTGGCCAATGGCTTTAATCAGACCCTTAAGGGCTCGGGTGCGCCAGATGTAGCCATTACCCTGCGCGATGGTGCCGCTTCGGAACTTAACAGCGTGGTCAGCCGTGAACAGATTGATCTGTTGGGTCAAGGCCCCGGCGTTCGGGCGGGTCCAGATGGCCGCCCGCTGATTTCGGCAGAACTGGTTTTGATCGTTGACGGCATCAAGAAGTCTACCGGCACCAAGGCCAATATGCCCCTGCGCGGTATTGGTCCCAACGGCCTATTGGTCCGCCCTCAAGCCAAGATCACCCAAGGCCGCATGTTCACGCCAGGATCGAACGAAATCGTCGTTGGCGCGGGCCTCCTGCGCGAATTTTCGGGCTTTGAGCTTGGCAAGACCCTGCGTTTCGGGGCCCAAACCTGGAAAGTGGTCGGCGTTTTCGAAGCTCCCGGCACCGTCTTTGAATCCGAGCTTTGGGCCGATGCCCCCGTGATTCAGAGCCTCTTTAAGCGCGGCAGCACCTTTCAGACCGCGCGGATAGGCCTGACCAGCCCAGCGGCCATGCCGGCCTTTGTAAAATATGTGAAGGACGAACAGCGCCTGCAACTGAAGGCCCAGAGCGAGCAGACCTATTTTGCCGATCAGGCCGAGCGGTCGGGTCTGTTGATCAAATATTTCGGCTGGCCCCTAGGCATCATCATGGCCATTGGCGCCCTCGCTGGAGCCCTGAATACCATGTATGCCTCGGTCTCGAGCCGTGCGGCAGAGATCGCGACCTTGCGGGTCATTGGCTTTAGCGGCTTTTCGGCCTTTATCGGCACGATGGTCGAGGCCTTGGTTCTGTCGGCCCTTGGGGCCTTGGTCGGCGTTGCCATCTGTGCGTTGGGCTTTAACGGGCTGTCGGCCTCAACCCTTGGCGCAGGCTTTACCCAGGTGGCCTTCCGGCTCCAGATCGGGCCGGACATCATCACACAGGCCGTGACCTTGGCCCTCATCATCGGCCTGATTGGTGGCATCTTCCCGGGTCTTCGCGCCTCACGGCAACGTCCGCTACTGGCCTTGGCGACCTAGGCGGGGCGACCTAAGCGGCGATCGCCGTCTTAGGCTCGTCGCCCCGTGCCACCAGCCAATACATGACCGGCGTGGCGATCCGCGACAGCAGGGTTGATGAGACCAGAC
>CAISGS010000483.1 GCA_903884915.1 uncultured Caulobacteraceae bacterium
AATATTGATCTGGCTCAGGCCGAGAGCCTGCTCCTTGGTCGCGTTGGCGATGGAGCCGATCAACTCGTCCATCTGTAGGATGGTCGACTCAATGACGCCTAAAGAGCGACCTGTTTCACCGACCAAGGCGACGCCCTTATCGACCTGGGTCGCGCTGTCGGCGATGAGCTGTTTGATCTCCTTAGCGGCGCTGGCGCAGCGTTGAGCCAAGGCCCGGACCTCTTGAGCGACCACCGCAAAGCCAAGACCGGCTTCACCGGCACGGGCGGCTTCAACACCGGCATTGAGGGCCAGAAGGTTGGTCTGGAAGGCGATCTCGTCGATGGCGATGGTGATCTGGGCGATCTTGCGAGAGCTGGCACTGATCTCGCTCATGGCAACCACCGCCTGCTGAACGACCTCGCTGGAGGCCTTGGTGACGCCCCGCACGGTTTCCGCCGTCTTGGCCGTATCTTCGGCGCTGCGGGCACCTTGCGTCACATTGGCTGTAATCTGGTCTAGCGCTGCTGCGGTTTCCTCGAGGTTCGCCGCCTGATTTTCCGTGCGTTGCGCCAAATCGGAAGAGGCATTGCTGATCTGGCGGGCATCTTCATTGACGTCATTTGACGCCTCGGCCACCTCACGCAGAACGCTGGATAGCTGCTTCATGGCCCCGTTGAAGTCATCGCGCAGTTGCGCATATTCCTCAGGCACAGCATCGGAGAGGCGTACCGTCAAATCGCCTTGGGCCAGCTTGGCCATGCCTTCGCCGACCAGTTGGGCAACGAGGGCCCGTTCGGCCTGCATGGCCTTGCTGCTGGCTAAGCGAAGGTTCTCTTCTTCTGCCGCCCGGTTGGCACTGGCTGCCTCTTCTAACCGGCGCGCCTCGATTGAGACCTGGCGCAGAACCTCAAAGGCTTGGGTCATGGCCCCGATCTCGTCTTTGCGGGCGACGGTCGGCAGCGGCGTGTTGGTATCGCCCTTGGACAGGTCTGTGATGGCCTTGGTGATCTGCTGGACAGGCACGACGACGCGCTTGCCAAAGCCGAGCAATTCACGGGTCAAGACCGCCAACACAGCGGCCGAAATCAAACCTACCGCGAGAAAGGCCAACAGCGTTACCCGTGATGCTGATGCTTCGTGTTTCGCGCTGAAGGCGTTGGATTGCTCGACCACCTGGTCAATGATGGCGCGGTGACGACCATAGGCCTTTGAGGCTGCTGCATAGGCGATGCGAGCGGCAGGCTCATCGCCGCGCGCCAAGGCGGGCACCACCCCACCCTCAACCGCTTTCCAAAAGGCTTGAACCTCGGCGTCAGACTCGACCGTAAGCTTGTGCTTTAAGCCGTCAGGAAGTTTGGCAGCCTGCCAGTAGGCCCGGCGATCATCATAATCCTTATGGAGTTGAGCCAACCGGTCCGCATGGGCCTTGAGGTCTGCGGGATTGTTCACCACCAGAGTCGTCTCAAGATAGGCTTCGAGCACATATTCCGGCGGCGGCAGGATATCGGCGACCAGATCCTTGCCCAAAACGATCTGACTATAGATCGGTCCGTTGATGCGCAGATAGAGCGTCGAGGCGACCGATGCACCGATGGCCAGTAATAGCCCGGCGGCAACGATAATACCAAGTTGACGCAATTGATTGGAAATGGAATTCGCGTTCAACGGCTTGCACTTTCATATTTCAAAAGCCGCCACGCTATTGATCGTGCAACCAACGCTGGGGGCCAAGGCCTGACCCTCCAGTGACCGAAATCCTTTTACATTTCGATAATTTCAGAACTTAAGACTATTTTTATAGAGGGCTGAAGTTGATCCTGAACCTCAAAAGCGTCCCGACACTTGGACGCCAAAAACGCGTGAGGCTTCGGCGGCCCCGTCTGACTCTCGCACTTCCGACCTAGAAACCCGACCAGAGGCGCGGCTACCGACATAGAAACTGCGGGTTCTGGTCTCAGTTGCAGTGAAAATATTGCTCGCTGAAACCCGGATGGTCACAGGCTTAAAGGCCGTCGTCTCCAAGAACAGGTCCAGGCGGGGCTCTTTGCGCACATAGTCATAGGCCTCGGCCAAGCGATATTCTTGGCGGCCCGCCCACTGGGTCATGATCACGCCCCAAGAGGATTTCAGAGCCGGGAGATTTTGGCGGAAGTTGACGACATAGGCCCAATCCTTATTGCCGCCATTGAGCACCATGGACCCGTTCGGGGTGCCTTGCCGCTCAAGCGGAATGGAGAAGGATCGCGCCTTACCGGTCAGGGGATCGGTTACCCGCGTCTGCTGCACAAGCCCGCTTAATCGCAGTTCTGCATTGGAAAGGCCCAAGCCCGACAGGGGCATCGACGCACGCACCTCGAGCCCGATCTTGTGACCCTTGCCGATATTTCCATAGGCGTCCTGACCGTTCAAAACCACCAGGTCACGGACATCCTCGATCCGATCATAGAAGGCCGCGGCGGTCAGGGCCGTGCGCGCGGTCAGCCGAGACTCCCACTCAACGCGCATCTTCCAAGCCTGTTCTGGCCTCAGGCTGGGATTTCCAACGATGGTTGAGCTGTTCACGAAATCGACCGCACTGCTGAATTCGGCAAAATCCAGTTGCGACACGTCGCGGATCAGGCTGGCATTGATGACCGTCTCAGGGCTGAGCGTGTAGGTCGCAATCATGCGCGGCTTTACATATTTAAAGTCTCGTTCCTGCTGCTGGTCGCCAGACTGGGTAATGCGGGAGGCTTCGACATTCAGGCCGGTCTCGACCGTCAAATGGGGACTGATGGTCCAGATGTCGGAGGCGAAGATCTCGCCGCGGGTCTCTTCGATCCGCGCATCCGCGACCGGCAGGAGTACAGGCGTCGGTGCCTTGCCCGGCAACTGGTTGGTGA
This sequence comes from uncultured Caulobacteraceae bacterium, assembly GCA_903884915.1. Taxonomy (GTDB): domain Bacteria; phylum Pseudomonadota; class Alphaproteobacteria; order Caulobacterales; family Caulobacteraceae; genus CAISGS01. The sequence continues at coordinate 2,865 of CAISGS010000483.1, forward strand.
TGGTCAGGTTCGTGTCACGGAAGTTGAAGGCCCCCTCTGCGCCAAACTCTAACGTATGGGCGCGGGAGGCGGTCCACTTCACGCGCCCACGCACGATCCGCTCGCCCGATTGGGTCAGACGGTCCTGAATACGGGTCAGGCGCGTCGATGGCGCATTATAGATCTCGAAACTGTCCCACTGATCCAAGGCGCCGTTCGAGGCCAGCACGATCAGCTTGGTCGAGAGGTTTGATCGGATCTGGTGATCCCAGTCGCCGCCGACCTCTAGGCCATAGTTTTCGGGAAACTCGGTCCGACCCAAGATCGAGGCTGACAGATATCCGTTCGGCAGAGCCTCGACCTGAAAGGAATTGGTCACGTTCCAGCCAGGTGAATATTGGGCATTGAAGTTCACGACGTTCTGCGCATTCGGCTTCCAGCGCAGACGGGCCGAGCCTTGAAGGCCAACAAAGGTCGGGCGCGCTACGAACAGCCGCGATCCTGTGACCGTGCCCGCACCTGAGAGCAGAACATCCCGATTGACCGCCCGTCCCAAAATGGTTGGCGACTGAATATCCAGCGACAGATCCGCC
>CAISGS010000484.1 GCA_903884915.1 uncultured Caulobacteraceae bacterium
AGTCTTGGCGATCCCCTGCTCGAGCGAGATTTCGCACTGCCAGCCGCCGGTCAGATCCGCGATCTTGCGATTATCGAAGATCTTGCTGTTGGACTTGTCACCCAGCAGCGGGCCTTCCCAATTGGGATCATAGGTGAGCAGGGTCTTGGTCAATACCGGGCGGATATCGATGCTTGCGCCCACCTGATGGGCCGCAGCGCGAAGGAGCCGGTTCCAGCTATGGCCTATATCATCGGTGATGTGAAAGGCCTGTCCCAAGGCTTGGTCGTGACCAAACAGTTGGATAAAGGCGCGGGCAAAGTCTTCAGAGTGGGTCACGGTCCATAGGGACTCGCCATCGCCCGGGACGATTACCGGCTTGCCGCGCAAAAGGCGCCAGACCAGATGGTCGCCCGTAATCACGACGCTGGGGATGCGGGTGCGATAGGTATGACTGGGACGCACCAGCGTCACCGGCAGTTGCCCCGCAAGGTGGGCCTCTAACAGCCGCGCCTCGCAGGCGGCCTTGCTGCGGCTATAGGCCCAGAAGGGATTGTCGAGCGGGGTCTCTTCGGTGATCCGGGCTGTTTGGCTGGGCTTTTGATAGGCCGAGGCGGTCGAGATGAAGATGTACTGCCCACAATGACCGCCAAAGGTCTGGATGTCCCGCTCTACCGCCTTGGTGTCAAAGGCGAGAAATTGGCAGACCACGTCAAAGCCGCCCTGCGCTAGCCCGGCATAGGACGCGTCATCGGCAAAATCACCCACCCACTGCTCGACGCCCAAGCGGGCCGCGTCAAAGGCCTTGCCGCGATTGAACAGGGTGACGGCATGGCCTGCCCTTTTGGCCGCCTCAACGCAGGCGAAAGAGATTTCGCCCGTGCCGCCGATAAAGAGCACCCGCATGGTCGTCATCCTTCCGGCGAGATCTCGCCCATAACCACGCGGGCCCCGCCCAATTCATGGGAGTCTTGGAAATGATTGACCCGCTCTGGCTCATCGATGAACCGAACATTGCGATTGATGCCAAAGCGGCTGGGGGCAGACTCGAACACATCGCGCACATCGGACTGAAAGACCAGACGCCCATCGCCGAGGGTACGATCATCCATCAACCGCAGGCCTGGGTCTGCCGCACACTGTTCGAGTGTCTGCGGATCGAGGTCCTGGATATAGATACCGCGCCAATGTTTGCAGCGACCAGCATGATAGGTTGCCGCGATCATGGCGCGAGGCTTGCTGGCCGGATTAGGCACGCCTCGGTGCCACATGCGCGGGTCGCGAAAGCAAACGCCGCCCTGAGGGATGGGCATCCGCGCGGGCGGGCTCCATTTTTCAATAAAGTCTGGATAGGGATCGACCCAATTTTTGGCCCAGTTCACCACATCGGTTTCCAGGTGGCTTCGAGGATAGATTTCGGTCGCACCATTGGCCTCGGTAATTTCTTCAAGGGCGATGGAGCAGCTCAAGGTCGTGGTCGGCGGCGGCCAGCTTTGGCCATCACGCTGCGCATCTTCAGGCGTCTTCCACGAATAGGGCCGGTCAAAATGCAGGGGCTGATAGGTGCTACCCGGGCAATTGACATTGCCATTATAGAAGCCGAGCCAAGCGTCCTCGCCGAGGATGGCGGCGACCACAGCCTCAATCACAGGATTGGCAACCAGATCAGCCCGCACATAGGGACCATAGCGCCGCAAACCAAGTTGCAGATGCCCTTCACCGGTGTTCTCCTCGTGCCGCGTCTTCTTTCCCGTCGCGCGCACCCGCTCAACATCTTCGAGAACAGAGCCTGTCAGGAGATCGATGGTCTCCTGCGACACGACGTTGCCGACCACCGCATAGCCGGTTGTGCGTACTGCGTGGGCAATCGCCTGCAAAATCTCAGCCGGCAGCAGACCCGACGCGCGCTCTTGATCTGAAAGATTGTAGTTCACGTCGTTTCCTCACTTCCTATCGATTATGCCGTCTGTTCGAGATTGTCGCGCCAGCGATGGGGGCGATCTTTCGGCCAAAGTTGGATCAGCATGCCGCTGGCCGATTCCGGCTCGATGAAGACGCGCGGCGTGCCGACCCCGCGCAGAGTAACCCCCTTCTGCAAGAGATCCGCAACCGCCTCGTCCAGATCATCGACCCTAAAGGATAGAAGGCGAAGGCCCTCACCCTTTTCGCGCAACATCTCGGCGTAGATATTGTCTTGGACCGTGGGGGCGATCAGCTCGATGAAGGTTCCATCCGCCAGAATGAAGAAGGCTTGCGCCAAGCCCACATCGTCCAGATGGACCCGGTAACTGAGCTTAAAGCCAAGCTTCTCCCAGGTCGCAATGGCCTCATCTATGTCGCGGACCAGAAGGACAATATGGTCGATTTCGGTCAAGGACACGCGATCAAGCCCCTAAGGCTTCAGCATCCGGCTCAACGGCGACAATCTTGGGCATCAGAAGATGGACCCAGCCAAAACCCAGCAGATAGGACACCGATGCCAGCCCCAAGAGCGGGCCGTACCCAAAGCCAGCGGTCAGGATCATGCCCGTCGCTTGAAGGATCGCAGTCCCAGCCATATTGCCGCAGAAGGCCCCAAGACCAATTACTGTGCCGACCTGACGCGACGGCGTCACATCCGTGGCCAGCGAGAAGATATTGACCGAGAAGACCTGATGGGCGCCGAGCGCGAGGCCCAAAATAGCTGTGGCGACCCAATAGTTAGGCACCGAGGACACGAAATAAATCGGCGTCACCAACAGTGCAGCCATCAAGAGCGAGCCTTTGCGCGCGTTATTCAAACTGATACCGCGCGCCATCAACTGCCTAGGCAACCAGCCGCCGACCAGAGCGCCCAAAGCACCGCAGCAATGGATCACGGCTAGGGGCGCAGCATATTGCGCGAGGCTCAGACCGAACACCCGATGGAACAGGTCCGGCATCCAAAACAGCAAGAACCAATAGATCATGTCCGACAGGACCTTGCCGCCTGCGACCGCCCACGTACCCTTGGTGGTTAGAACGTCACGCCAACGCACCCGATCCGCCGGTGTAGGGTTCACATGGGCGGCATGTTCAGAGCCCTTGCCCGGCGCGAACGCGTACCAGGCCGCGACCCAGATCAGTCCCAGCACGCCCATCACCACAAAGGTGTTGGCCCATCCAAATTTAAGCGCCAGCCAGGGGATCAGGAGTGGGATCAGGATCGCGCCCGCAATACCGCCAATCGCGCTCATCATACCCAGGGCGAGCGAGCGGTCCTCATTGCGGAATACGGCGGCGATGGTCTTGATATTGGTCGGTGTGCCCATGGCCTCGGTGGCCCCAAGCGCGAC
>CAISGS010000485.1 GCA_903884915.1 uncultured Caulobacteraceae bacterium
CACCACAATTTCCGTCGAGGGCGATGTCGCCATCGTCACCTTGAACTCGCCGCCGGTGAACGCCCTATCCGCCCCCGTGCGCGAGGGCCTGTCGCTGGGCATCAATGCCGCCATGGCCGATAGTGCGGTCAAGTCAGTGGTCCTGATCTGCGACGGTCGCACCTTCATCGCTGGGGCTGACATTACCGAATTCGGCAAGGCCCCTGTCGGCCCTAGCCTGCAAGATGTGCAAAACACCATCGAGAACGCCTCTAAGCCTGTCGTCGCAGCCATCCACGGCACAGCGCTGGGCGGCGGCCTCGAAGTGGCCCTGACCTGCCACTACCGCGTCGCCGTCCCCTCGGCCAAGTGCGGCCTGCCCGAAGTGAACCTCGGCCTGCTGCCCGGCGCCGGTGGCACCCAGCGTCTGCCGCGCATTGTCGGCGCCGCCAAGGCCTTGGAAATGATGACCACGGGCCAGCACGTCCCCGCCAAGGCTTGCTTGGCCATGGGTCTGGTCGATGAACTGGCCGAAGAGGGCAAGCTGCGCGAAACCGCCGTCGCCTTTGCCAAGAAGATCGTCGCCGAGGGCCGTCCGCTCAAGCGCGTTCGCGATCTGGAAGACAAGGTCCTCGCCGACCGCGCCAATCCGGGCCTATTCGCCGAGTTCCGCAAGGCCAATGCCCGCAAGTTCCGCGGCTTCATGGCCCCAGAAAGCAATATCAAGTGCATCGAAGCGGCTGTAAACCTGCCCTTCGACGAGGGGCTGGCGGTTGAACGCAAGCTGTTCATGGAGCTGATGACCGGCAGCCAGTCTGCCGCTCAGCGCTATGTGTTCTTCGCCGAACGCCAAGCCGCCAAGATCCCGGACATTGGCGACGATGTGGCCATCCTGCCGGTCAAGAAGGTCGGCGTTATCGGCGCTGGCACGATGGGCGGCGGCATCTCGATGAACTTCCTCAGCGCCGGTTACGCGGTGACCATCGTCGAGACCCAGCAGGCGGCACTGGATCGGGGCATCGCCACCATCCGTAAGAACTATGAAAACACCGCCAAGAAGGGTCGCTTGACCCAGGCCGATGTCGAGACCCGCATGGGCCTTCTGACCGGCACGTTGGCTCTGGAAGATCTGGCCGATTGCGACCTGATCATCGAGGCCGTGTTCGAAAATATGGACATCAAGAAGGACGTCTTTGGTCGTCTGGACAAGATCGCCAAGGCGGGAGCCATTCTGGCCTCCAACACCTCCTATCTGGACGTCAATGAGATCGCTTCGGCGACCACCCGTCCTGAGTCGGTGATTGGCCTGCACTTCTTCTCGCCCGCCAATGTCATGCGTCTGTTGGAAATTGTCCGCGGTGCGGCAACCTCGAAGGAGGTCATCGCCACCTCCATGCAGATCGGCAAGAAGATCGGCAAGGTCGCGGTTCTGGTTGGGGTCTGCCCCGGCTTTGTCGGCAACCGCATCCTGTCTCAGCGCCAGCGTGAAGCCCAAAAGCTGGTCATGGAAGGCGCCATGCCTTGGGATATTGACCGCGTGCTGTTTGATTTCGGCTTCCCCATGGGGCCCTTTGCCATGAGCGATCTGGCCGGTCTGGACATCGGATGGTCCAAGGAGAACAGCAAGAGCTCGACCATTCGCGAAGTGCTCTGCGAAATGGATCGTCGCGGTCAGAAGTCGGGTTCCGGCTATTATGACTATGACGAAAACCGCAACGCCATCCCCTCGCCCGTCGTTGAGCAGATCATTCTCGACTTCGCCGCCAAGCAGGGCATCAATCGCCGCGACATTAGCGACGAAGAGATCCTCGAGCGCTGCGTCTATCCGATGATCAATGAAGGGGTCAAGATCCTCGAAGAGGGCATGGCGATCCGGGCCTCAGACGTCGATATTGTCTGGCTGAACGGCTATGGCTGGCCGCTCTATCGCGGCGGCCCCATGTTCTATGGCGACCTGATCGGCCTGCCCAAGGTTCTGGAAAAGATGAAGACCTTCCAAGCCCAGATGGGCGAGGAGTTCAAACCCTCGGCCCTGCTCGAAAGGCTGGTCGCTGAAGGCAAGAGCTTCAAAGACCTCTAGGCAACAAAAAGGGCGTCCTTGGTTTCCAAGGACGCCCGAATTCTATCTGCCTCAATCAGAGCGGCTTAGCCTATTCGGCTCGGCGATTGCGCTTGGCCAGAACCCGCAGGCGCAGGGCATTGAGCTTGATAAAGCCGCCCGCGTCGCGGTGATCATAGGCGACCTTGCCCTCTTCGAAGGTGACCAGGTCCTGATCATAGAGGCTGTTGGGGCTGGTCCGGCCAATGATCGAGACATTGCCCTTATAGAGCTTGACCCGCACCTGACCGCTGACCTCTTTTTGCGAATAGTCGATGGCCGCCTGCAGCATCTCGCGCTCGGGGGCGAACCAGAAGCCGTTGTAAACAAGCGACGCATATTTCGGCATCAACTCGTCCTTCAGGTGCATCGAGCCGCGATCCAGCGTGATGCTCTCAATGCCCCGGTGCGCGGCCAAGAGGATGGTGCCGCCGGGAGTCTCATAGACACCGCGAGACTTCATACCAACAAAGCGGTTCTCGACCAGATCCAGCCGCCCGACGCCATTATCATGGCCAAGCTGGTTCAGCTTGGTCAGCAAGGTCGCGGGCGACATGGCCACGCCGTCAATGGCGACGGGGTCGCCCTTTTCAAAATCGATGGTGAAGATGTGCGGCTGATCAGGCGCATCTTCCGGCGCAATGGTGCGCATATGGACAAATTCAGGGGCCTCGACCGCAGGATCTTCCAGCACCTTACCCTCGGATGAGGAGTGCAAAAGGTTAGCGTCGACGCTGAAGGGCGCCTCGCCGCGCTTGTC
>CAISGS010000486.1 GCA_903884915.1 uncultured Caulobacteraceae bacterium
ATCGCCGCCGTTCGCCTAATGCCCTTGGGCGATAACATCGAAACCGACAGCAGGATCACGGCTGCGGCCATGGCAAAGACGGACTGGCGTACGGCGAAATGGAACGGATCACCGATGTTCATCCGCGCAGCGGCTGCGGGGCTCGAGGTGAAGGACAGGAGCACACCCAACACCATCAAGAGGGCCGTAGCCCCCAGCAGCCAGCGGTCCGTTGTCCACCACCAGATGCTCAGACTGGAGCGATCGTCGCGGGCGAAGGTGTGATGCGGGCTTTGAACAGTCACGGTCATCTCCTTAACCGATCAAGCCAAGAACAGCGGTTCGAAAGGCTTCGCCCCGCACTTCGAAATCTGGGAACTGATCAAAAGAGGCGCAGGCAGGGGACAAAAGCACCACGGCCTCACGGCCCGTTCGCGCTGTCTCTTGCTTGGCATCTTCAAAGGCGGCTGCAGCGGCATCCCTCACGCTGTCGCAGCGCGTCACCTCAGCCTTGCCGTCCAGCGTCGTTCCAAAGGCGTCAGCGGCCTCTCCGACCAGATAGGCTTTGGCCACGCGGCCAAACAGGTCGGTCAGGGGCTCGATGCCACCGGACTTGGGCACGCCGCCCGCGATCCAGAAAAAGCGCGGATAGCTGCTCATGGCTTGGCGCGCAGCATCAGCATTGGTGGCCTTGGAGTCATTGACGAACCGAACACCGTCGCTGATGGCGACCGTCTCCATGCGATGGACCAGTCCAGGGAAGGTCATCAGACCCTCGGCGGCATCCTCGACAGAGACTCCCAAGGCCCGCACTGCGCCATAGGCAGCGGCCGCATTTTGCCAGTTGTGACGACCCGGCAAGGACTTGGCATTGGTAAGATCGACCACCTCAACCACCCGGTCACCGGTCGCATCGTAGAGCACGCCTTGCAGCACATAGACGCCTCGGCCCATGGCCCGACCGGCTGAGACGGGCCAGATGGTGCGGCGGTTCGCAGCGGTGATCTCGGTACAGATCCTTTGGCACCAATTGTCATCGACCCCGACAATGGCCGTATCGCCAACGCCCTGATTGAGCAGCACCCGGCGCTTGGCTGCGACATAGCCCTCCATACCGCCGTGACGATCCAGATGGTCCGGAGTGATGTTGAGGATGATCGAGACATTGGGCTTGAGGCTTGAGGTCAGATCAAGCTGATAGGACGAGACCTCCAGCACATAGACCGCGCCGCCATGCATATCGTCGAGGCCCAGAACCCCAAGGCCGATATTGCCGCCGATCCGCGCATCCTTGCCCGCCGAGGTCAGGATGTGACCAATCAGGGCCGTCGTGGTGGACTTACCGTTGGTACCGGTAATGGCCACGATCTTGGGCCGCTTATGGTCCGGGGCAGCATTGACCGTACGGGCAAAGAGTTCGATATCGCCCAGCACCTCGACGCCTGCGGCCTTGGCCTTGGTGACGGTCCAATGGGGTTCAGGATGGGTCAGGGGCACGCCGGGGGACTGCATCAGGGCGTCAAACTGTGTCCAGTCGGCGCTGTTGAGGTCGACCACCTCAAAACCTTCAGCCAGAGCGGCCTCACGCGCGGCGGGTTTCTCATCCCAAAGGGCAACGGTCGCCCCGCCAGCCAGAAGGGCGCGTGCAGCGGTCAGGCCGGTTCGACCTAGACCGAAGACCGCAACGCGCTTGCCTTCAAAACCTTTGACGGGGATCACAGCCGGGTCCTTCCTATCGCAGCTTCAAGGTGGCTAGGCCGATCAGGGCCAGAACGACGCTGATGATCCAAAAGCGGATCACGACGGTCGATTCCGCCCAGCCCAGCTTTTCGAAATGGTGATGGATCGGGGCCATGCGGAACACCCGCTTGCCGGTCAGCTTGAACGAGGCGACCTGCACCATCACTGAAACGGCTTCGAGCACGAACAGACCGCCGACAATGGCCAGAACGATCTCGTGTTTGGTGGCAACCGCCACCGTGCCCAGTGCGCCGCCGAGCGCGAGCGAGCCCGTATCGCCCATAAAGATCTTGGCAGGCGGGGCATTGTACCAGAGGAAACCCAGTCCAGCGCCAATGATCGAGCCACAGAAAACCGCCACCTCGCCCACACCGGGGACGAAATGGACCTGCAGATACTGGGCAAAGACATAGTTGCCGACCAGATAGGCGATCAGGCCAAAGGTCGCCGAAGCGATCATGACCGGCACGATGGCCAGACCATCAAGCCCGTCGGTAAGGTTCACCGCATTGGAGGACCCAATGATCACCACCGCGCCAAAGGCGACATAGAACCAGCCAATATCCAGCAAGAACCGCTTGAAGATCGGGAAGGCAATCGAGGTGGACAGCCCCGGAGCCTCCGGCGAGCGCGCGCCAAACTGGATCAGGATCACAATCGCCACGACCGCCACAATGAACTGGAAGATCAGCTTCATCCGGCTGGAGACCCCCGCCGTGGTCTGCTTAGTGACCTTGGCATAGTCATCCAAAAAGCCGAGCACACCGAAGGCCGTCGTGACCATCAGCATGACCCAGACATAGATATTGCGCAGATCGGCCCAGAGCAGGGTCGCCCCGACCACCCCGGCCAAGATCATGAACCCGCCCATGGTCGGCGTTCCCGCCTTCTCGACGACGTGACGGGCGATACCATCGGCGCGGATCGGCTGACCGCGCCCCTGCTTGGTCCTCATCCAACGGATGAACCGCGAACCCATGGCGACCGCGATAATCTGCGCCGTGAACAGCGCCATGGCCGTTCTAAAGGTAAGATATTTCAAGAGGTTGATGGCCGGGAACCAGGCCTTATATTCCGCCAACCGTTCATAAAGCAAATATAGCATTAGCCCCGTTCCCCCCTATCCAATGCCGCCAAGGCCGCAGCAATCACCGATGCCTTGGACCCATTAGACCCCTTAACCATCACCACATCACCCGCCTCGACCGCGCTCGTCACTGCAGGCGCGAGTTCCGCCGCTGTCATGGCGTAGCCGCCACGCTGAGTCGGAGGAAGGGCATCCCAGAGAGATTTCATCAAAGGCCCCGAACAATAGACCTGATCAATCCCAGCCGCCGCGACCGCCCCTGCAATCTCGGCGTGAAGCCTCGGTCCGACCTCGCCCAGTTCGAGCATATCGGTCAGGGCAACGATCTTGCGCCCCGGGGCCTTGCGCCCGCCGAGGCTGCGCAGGACTGCGGCCATCGACAGGGGATTGGCGTTATAGCTCTCATCGATCAGGGTGAAGGTTCCACCTGCAGCCAGCCCGACCTCGCGCTCAGCACCGCGTCCATCCAGCGGCTCGAACGCCCCGAGCGCGGCAATACCCATATCCAGATCGACGCCCAGCGCCTGCATCATCATCAGGGCCGCAAGACTATTATGACCCCAGTGGGCGCCGCTTTGCAGGATCGGGAAGGTGACGGACTTGCCATGGATCACGGCGCTGACCTGCGCCCCGCCTGCCACGGCGCAAATATCGGTGAGGCGGGCCTCGCACTCAGAGCCTGAACCAAAGCGAACGATCTTGGCCCCCACGGCCTTGGCCTCTGCCGCTAGAAGGTCAAACCAGCGGTCATCGGCGTTGAGGACCGCTGTGCCCCCCGGCTCTAGCCCGACAAAGATCTCGGCCTTGGCCCGCGCCACGCCCGCTTCGCCGTCAGGGAAGTTCTCAATATGGACAGGACCAACGGTAGAGACACAGACGGCATGAGGTCGGACCATCCGGGTCAGGGGATCAATCTCTCCGGCATGGTTCATGCCGATCTCAAACACAGCCCGCTGCGTATCACGCGGCATACGCGCCAGCGTCAGGGGCACGCCAATATGGTTGTTATAGGACTTGATCGAGGCGTGGGAACGACCGGCCATGGCCAGTCCCTGGGACACTGCTTGGGTCAGGCTGGTCTTGCCGACAGAGCCGGTGATCGCACCGCGAAGGGCTGTGCTTGCCCGATTGCGCGCGGCAATGCCCATCTGCTCCAGACCGACCAGCACATCAGGAACCAGCACGGCGGAACCCGCCACTACGCGAGACGCCAGCGATCCCGCAGCCCCCTTGGTGAGCGCCTGCTCGATAAATTCATGGCCGTCTCGCACGCCCGCCAAGGCGATGAACAGATCGCCCTTGTCGATGGACCGCGTGTCGATGGAGAGACCAAAGACCTCAAAGTCGGCACCGACGGCTTGGCCGCCCGTGGCCTTAGCAATTTCGGCAGATGTCCAGAGCGGACCGGTCATGCGACAGGCTCCAGACCAAGGGCAGCAGCGGCTTCGGACACGTCATCGAAGGGATGGACGACACCGGCTATGGTCTGACCCTGTTCATGGCCCTTGCCCGCAATGACCAGAACATCGCCCTCGCTGAGCAGATCAACCGCCTGTTGAATCGCGAGGTGGCGATCACCGACCTCCACGGCCCCCGGAGCCGCAGCAAGAATGGCCGCACGGATTGAGGCGGGCTCTTCAGAGCGCGGATTGTCGTCGGTAACAATGGCCACGTCAGCAAGCCGCGCGGCGATCTCGCCCATCAGCGGGCGCTTGGTCCGATCTCGGTCGCCGCCAGCCCCGAAGACAACGATCAGACGCCCTGACGTGTGGGGCCGCAAGGCCTCAAGCACGGTCTGCAAACCATCCGGCGTATGGGCGTAGTCGACATAGACCTCGCCGCCCAAGGCTTTGGAACCCACAAGCTGCAGGCGTCCCGCAGCGCCCTCTAAATGCTCTAAAGCCGCCAAGGTTGCCGCAACATCCTCGCCCGCCGCGATACACAGACCCGCCGCTGCCAGTGCATTAGCCGCTTGGAACGCTCCGGCCAGAGGCAGGTTAACAATATGGTCCTGCCCGCCCGCCCGAATGGTCAGGCGTTGGCCATTGGGCAGCAATGCCCGCTCAACCAGCGTCAAGCCTTGGCCCTGTTCGCCGACGCTCAGCACGGTCTGACCGGCCATCACCACCGCCGCTGCAAACCCGCCGAAAGCCTCGCTGTCAGCATTCAAAACCGCAGTGCCACCGCGCGGCAAGAGGGCTTCAAACAGGCGCAGCTTAGCCCGGCCATAGCTCGCCATGTCGCCGTGATAGTCCAGATGGTCTTGGGTCAGGTTCAAGAACCCGGCGGCCTTTAGGCAAACCCCATCCAACCGGCGTTGATCAATACCGTGAGACGAGGCCTCCAGCGCCATATGGGTCACCCCCATGGCCGCAATCTTGGCCATCAGTTCTGCCACATCGGCGGCATCGGGCGTGGTCAGTCCGGGCGGTGTGATCTGCTGATCGCCGGTGACAGGATCGCTGATCGTGACGCCGAGCGTTCCCATGCTGGCTGAGCGATGGCCAAGGCGCTTGAAAATCTGACGACAGAAGGTGGCGACCGAAGTCTTGCCATTGGTCCCAGTCACCGCCACGCATACCGCTGGCTGATCACCCCAAAAGGCGCTTGCGGCCAAAGCATAGGCTCTGCGGACATCGTCTGAGGCAACCACCGGAACGGGGAGGTCTTGGATTGATGGCTGTGCGAGAATGGCTGCCGCACCCGCCGTGATGGCCGCTGGAATAAAGCTGGCCCCATCGATGTTGGTGCCCGGCAAGGCCGCAAAGAGAACGCCCGGTCCGACCTTGCGGCTATCGGCTGTAACGCCGGTGATCATCGGATCATCTGCGAGGGACTGTTTGACAATGTGCGAGAGCCGCCGCGCCATTAGCGCTCACCGCCGGTCAGGCGCTCCGGCGTTACAGGGGCAACATCGGTAGGGATCTCGGCCCGGCGCACACCCAAATAGGGGGCAATACGCTCCGCGACCCGCCCCATCGCCGGTGCGGCCGCCCAGCCACCCGTGGCAAATCCGAAGCTTTCTTTGTTGCCCTTGGGCTCATCGACGAGGATCAGAACGAAATAACGGTCAGCGTTTAACGGCCCGTCGGTGGGGAAGACACCGGCAAAGCTCGACACAAGTTTGGAGCGGTCATAACGACCGCCGATAACCTTCTCAGCTGATCCGGTCTTGCCCCCGACACGAAGGCCCGGCGCGGCACGATCTGCACTTGCGCCGGTACCATGGGTCGCATTCAACCGCATCAGGTCGAGCATGGAGCGCGACGTCGCTTCTGAAATAACCCGCTTACCCGTTGGTACGGACCCGGGCTCAACCTTGCGGATCGTCAGCGGGACCAAAGTGCCGCCATTGAGGATTGCCCCCATGCCAGAAGCAACGGCCAATGGACTGACCGACATGGCATGGCCGAACGAGGCCGAAGCGACGATATTGTCGCTCCATTTGTGCGGCAAAATCGGATGGGTTGTTTCCGCCAACTCGACCTTCGCCGGCGAGAAGAGGCCGAAAGACTGGAAATAACGCTCCATCGTGGGCCCGCCAATCGACAG
>CAISGS010000487.1 GCA_903884915.1 uncultured Caulobacteraceae bacterium
CGGCCTCGGCGACCCCGATGATGATGCTTTCGCCCCAGCCGCGATGGCAGGCTTCGAGGGCCTGGCGCATCACCGTGACATTGCCGGTTGCGTCAAAGGTATAGTCGGCGCCGCCATCCGTCAGGGCCACCAGATGGGCGACGATGTCGCCATCGATCGTCTTGGGATTGACGAAATGGGTCATGCCGAAACGCCGGCCCCAGGCCTCGCGATCCGGATTGATGTCGACACCGATGATCATGCCTGCGCCGACCATCTTCAGACCCTGGATGACATTCAGGCCAATACCGCCCAGACCAAAGACCGCGACGTTAGAGCCGGGACGAACCTTGGCCGTATTGATCACCGCGCCGACGCCAGTGGTGACACCGCAGCCGATGTAACAGACCTTCTCGAACGGCGCGTCCTTGCGGATCTTGGCCAGAGCGATCTCAGGCAGGACCGTATGGTTGGCGAAGGTCGAGGTGCCCATATAGTGCAGGACCTGCTGGCCCTTATAGGAAAAGCGGCTGGTGCCATCGGGCATCAGGCCCTTGCCCTGGGTCGAGCGGATGGCTTGGCAAAGGTTGGTCCGGCCCGATAGGCAGAACTTACAGTTACGGCATTCTGGGGTGTAGAGCGGGATGACATGGTCGCCGGGGACCAGCGAGGTCACGCCGGGGCCAACCTCCAGAACCACGCCCGCGCCCTCATGGCCCAGAACGGCGGGGAACAGACCCTCAGGGTCATTGCCCGAGAGGGTGTAGGCATCGGTGTGACAGACACCGGTGGCCTTGATCTCGACCAGAACTTCACCGGCCTTGGGGCCTTCGAGGTCGAGGGTGACAATTTCCAAGGGCTTGCCAGCCTGAAAGGCGACAGCGGCGGTGGTTTTCATGGGCGGTTCTCCAAATCAGTCTGCGCTTTTGCTTAAACTAACATCATCAGGGGGTCTTCCACCAATGCCTTGAAGTCATTTAGCCACTGCGCGCCGATGGTCCCGTTCAGAACCCGATGATCGCAGGTCAAGGTGACCGTCATCACCGTGGCGATGGTCAAGGCGTCGCAGCGCACCACAGCTCGCTTCTCGCCTGCCCCGACCGACAGGATCGCGCCTTGGGGCTCATTGATGATCGAGGCGAAGCTCTTAATGCCGAACATGCCGAGGTTGGAGATCGAGAAGGTGCCGCCTTGGAACTCTTCGGGCTTTAGTTTGCGCGCACGGGCGCGGGCGGCCAGATCCTTCATCTCGGTGGCGATCTGGGCCAGACCCTTGGTCTCAGCGGCACGGATGATCGGGGTGATCAGGCCCCCGTCAATGGCCACGGCCACGGCAATGTCAGCATGGTGATGGACCGCGATCCCTTGCGGTGTGTAGCTGGCATTGGCCATCGGCACGCGCTTGAGCGCCAAGGCCGCACAACGGATGATCAGGTCATTGACCGAGACCTTAACACCCGATGCCTCCAGACCCGCATTGATCCGGGTGCGGGCCTCTAGCAGGGCGTCCAGTTCCAGATCGATGGACAGCGGGAAGTGCGGGATGTCCCTGAAACTCTCGGTCATGCGCCGCGCGATGGTCTTGCCCATGCCATCGAGCGGGATCAGATCATAGGACCCCGGCGCGATGCCCATCTCTTCAAGGCTTTGCACCTGACGCGGGGCTGAGGTCGTGGCAGGCGTGGCCTGAGCCGTGAGGGGCCTCTTACCCATCTGGGCGTCGATGTCGCGCTTGATGATCCGGCCATGGGGGCCGCTGCCGCTGATCGTGGCCAGATCCAGACCTGCTGCCCGCGCCAGACGCCGGGCCAGAGGTGAGGCCGCAATACGATCTGAAGCGGGTGAAACCCCCTCCACCGCTTCGCGGTCCCCCTCCCCGAGAGGGGGAGGATTTAAGGTCGTCTGATCTTCCCCCTTTGGGGGAAGTACCGGCGCAGCCGGGGTAGGGGGTTGCGGTGCAGAGACGGAAATAGCCTCGCCCTCCCCCGCTAACTGAGCAATAACTGTGTTGACCTTAACCCCCTCAGTCCCAGCCGCGATCA
>CAISGS010000488.1 GCA_903884915.1 uncultured Caulobacteraceae bacterium
AGGGTTAAGCTTGTCTGTCCACACCCACAGCCAACATCCAAGATTTGCTGGCCAACCGAAGGGTTCAGAACCTTGATACCCTCAAGGCCCAAGGGTTCGATCTGGCGATCAAGCTGGTCTTGATATTGCACCCAGGTTTGACCGGCCGTCCTATTCCAGTAGTCAATCTGCGCCGCATTCGCGGTTTGGCCTTCGAGGTCTGACACTTTTGGGCTCCTGAAACACTCAGAAGAACCATTGCGTGGCACTTGGTCAAACACAAGATCGATTGACCGTGCCGATCGTTCGACAGGACCTACCCTTAAGGTCTATGAACCCTATCGAGCGGCGCAAGGCACAACAGGAAGATGGCCAATGGCAATGGATGAAACTCAAGCCGCGGACCAACTAGACAGTTTTCAGACCCGAGGCGTTGCGGTTGTCTTCGGGGCGAGTGGCGGTATTGGGCGTGCTCTCAATCAGGCCCTTTTGGAAAGTCACAGGTTCGACCATGTGGCCTCCTTCAGTCGCACCACAGCTGTGGCGATCGACCTCTTAGATGAGGCCAGCCTTGAGCGGGCTGCAGCCTTCGCGGCCAACAAGGGCGAGATCCGGCTTGTTATCGATGCGACCGGCTTCCTGCACGACGAAAATCAGGGCCCGGAAAAGAGCCTGCAACAGATCGACGCCGCCAAGATGGCACGAGCTTTTGCGCTCAATGCTATCGGTCCGGCCCTCATCATGAAACATATGCTGCCGCTACTGCCGCGAACGGGCAAGGCGGTCTTTGCAACCCTGTCGGCGCGCGTGGCCAGCATTGGCGATAATCGTTCGGGGGGTTGGTATTCCTACCGTGCCTCGAAGGCAGCGCTCAATCAGCTGGTCAGGACCGCTGCCGTTGAATTGAAGCGGCGTTCGCCAAACGCCATCTGTATCGCGCTACATCCCGGCACGGTCGAGACTGGGTTATCCACACCGTTCCAGAAAGGGGGACTGGAGGTCCAGTCGCCTGAAACCGCTGCCCTGAGGATGCTTGAGGTAATTGACGGGCTTGGCCCAGATCAGTCAGGAGCCTTTCTAGATCATTTGGGCCTTACCATTCCTTGGTAAGCGAAAACCGATAGGCTCGAGAAATATCGCCTGGTCATTGAAGTTATGATCTTAATTTCCATCAGGACCCTGCGCTTCATCGTCCATCTGCATTCTGCGTGACAAGACGTCCTTCATCATCAATCAATTCTAATAGCGTTGGGGGGCGATCGCTCCATTGCCAGAGAACGAGATTAAGGTCTGCCGCGGTCGCCCCAGCGGCAAAACTGGGCACCATTAGGCCATGATAGCCTGCTTTTACGAGACGCCGCGCCAAGATTTGGGTTGGCGCCTCGCCTTCGGCCTTGGCCCGATCTCGCCATGAGTTGCTGGGTAAGTCGGCGAGACTGAAGCCTTGATCAGCCAACGCAAACCCATCGCGGCCATCAAACACGCTCTCTATTGCAGCCTGATATGAAACCAACGTGGTGGGTTGAAGCCGGCCGACCTGATTGGCCTCCTTCAGCGCCGTCATGATAGAAAGGGAGGTATAGAGCGCTGGCATGCCTTTGGGATTGAACCGGCCGCCATAGAGGGCCGCGCCTTGGCCCGATAGAGGCGTTCGCGCATAGACCGGATTAAGCGCGCGATAGAGCCCACCATGATATTGCATGGTTAGGCATGCACACCGGCATCGACCGCATCAATATAGTCCAGCACATCGTCAGCGCGGCCACCGCGCACCAGTTGCATGGCGGTTTGACCAGAAAAGCCCGAAAGAGGCTCAGAGCGATACCAAGCATAGGCCATGAGGGCCGATCCAAACCGCGGCTCCACCTTGTTGAGGATCTCTACCATTTCGCGCAATCGTCGCTGGGTCTTGCTCGAGCCAATGCGCGCCTTGCGTTGGACGGCATCTAGGCCCAGCCCCGCCGTCCGCGCCACCTCATCACAGGTGGTCTGTAAAACCGAAGCAATCTGTACCGGAGCAAACAGGCCGTCCGTGGCATATTGGGAGAGGGACATTTGGAGGGCCTTCTAAAACACAGAGATTTAGACGGTATATAACGTCGCAATGATTGATCGGCAAGGGTTGGTTAACGGGTGGTGAGCCAGAGTGTTCGTGGCCCCATCCCCTGGTGAGGACTAAAGGTCCAGTGCCATCTGCCTTGGGCGATTGAGGCGGATGCCCGTGTCTAAAAAAGCTGTCGCCTCGCGCGTGATCTGGGCTCTGCGATCATCGCTCATCTTGGCCAAGGTCCGGTAGGGCATACCCATGCGTGGGTTGGTCGCTAGCCTTGGCTGGTTCTCGATCAAAAAATGCCAATAGAGCAGGTTGAAGGGGCAGGCTGAGGGACCGCTCTTTTCCTTCACATCATAGCCACAGCCGCTGCAGTAATCGGACATGCGATTGATATAGGCCCCGGACGCCGCATAGGGCTTGGAAGCGAGCATTCCGCCATCGGCGAACAGAACCATACCGTGGGTATTGGGCAGCTCCACCCACTCGAAAGCGTCGATATAAACCGCCAAATACCATTCCTCGACGGCGCGCGGTTCAAGGCCCGCCAGAAGCGCGAAATTTCCAGTGACCATCAGTCTTTGAATATGATGGGCGTAGGCGTGTTGGCGGGTGTCGTTGATGACCTGAGCCACACAGTTCATCTGCGTGTCGCCGGTCCAGAAGAAGTCGGGCAGGGGGCGATGGGCCTCTAACGCATTGGTCCCCCGATAGGCGGGCATGTGTTGCCAATAGAGCCCGCGCACATATTCTCGCCACCCCAAGATCTGGCGGATGAAACCTTCCACGGCATTGAGCGGCGCATGGCCTGCATAAAAGGACTGCTCGGCTCGGGCGCAGACTTCGCGCGGCGTTAAGAGCCCGCAATTGAGATAGGGCGAAATGATCGCGTGATAAACGAAGGGCTCACCGGTCTTCATGGCATCTTGATAGTCGCCATAGCCCACCAGACAGACCGTCATAAAATGATCGAGCGCCTCGAGGGCGTCTTCACGGGTCACGGCCCAGCCGAACGGCTCTAGGTCGCCGAAATGATCGGCGTGGCGGCGCGAAACTAGAGCTATCACATCGCGGGTTATCTCGTCCGGCTCAAAGCGCAATCGCGAGGGAAGGGGGTGGTGCGCGGGCAAAGATTTGCGATTTTCCTTATCGTAGTTCCATTCGCCGCCTTCAGGCTTATCGCCCTGCATCAGCAGGCCCGTCTCGCGGCGCATTTCGCGGTAGAAGAACTCCATCCGATAGGATTTTCGGTCCTCGGCCCACCTTGCAAACCGCTGGCGAGAGCAGAAGAACCGATCATCATCGCGAACCTCAAGGGGAACGCCAAGCTGGGTGGTCCAACCTCGCATCATATCTGCGACCCGCCATTCTCCGGGCTCGGTCGCAATGACGCGATCAGGCTGATGCAGGGTGATGGCGCGGGCCAGCTCTCCGCTAAAGGATCCGCTGTTGGCCGGATCGTCTAGTGCAACATAGTGAACCTGAAAACGCTCTTGCCGAAGGGTCTTTGCAAAGTGGCGCATGGCCGAAAGGATCAGGACAATTTTTTGCTTATGGTGAGGGACATAGCGGGTTTCTTGCTCGACCTCGGCCATGAAGATGACGTCATGGGCCCGGTCGATCCCATCAAGGGCGCTTAAGCCTTTGGTCAACTGGTCGCCAAGTACCAGACATAGGCTTTTCATAACTGATCCATAGCTCTTGGCGGACGTATTCTCACCTACAGATCTTTTACGACACCGTAAGGCGTTTGGTTCATCAGGGTTGGAGAAACTTCGTGCCGAAGATGCGCAAAAAAAGTGACCTTCCCACCAAAATCTGCGCGACCTGTTCCAGGCCTTTCACTTGGCGCAAGAAATGGGAAAAGGTCTGGGGCGAGGTCCGATATTGCTCAGACCGCTGCCGTGATGGGCGCAGCGCGACGAGCCTAAGCTAGAGGCCGCGGCCTTGCCCAGCGATTGAAGATCCACTCGCCTAGCTGCCAGTCAGAGGCAACCCATAGTCGCCGCTGATGCTCTCCAACCTAAGAGACTTGCAGCTTTGATACATAAAAAAACATATTTTCGTTGTTCTGATATCAAATCAATCATCACATCTAGATATTTATGATCGGGTAAAGCAGACGCAATCTGCGTCTGATGGGCTATGAGATGGGTGTTAAAACATCAAAACGCGGCAGCCTTGCGCCGCTTGCCGAAGCTATACGCCAAGCCCGACTGCATAAAGGTTGGAGCCAGCGAGAGCTAAGTGCGCGAGCAAATTTGCCTCAAGCGCAAATCTCGAGATTAGAAACAGGAAACATTGATCCTCAGGTCTCGACCCTGGTGGAACTGGCCCGAACGCTTGATCTGGACGTGCAACTGGTACCCTATATCGCTGTCACAGCAGTCAGTGCTGCGGTTCGATCAGCCAAGATGCGGTCTAAGCAAGGCATGTTGCGCGATAGGCTCGCTAGGCTGCAACAGGTTGCAGATAAGGCCTACCAGGTCGCTCCAGAGCGCGAAGACCTTGGCTCTATCGGTGAAACCTTGCGCCAACTTCAGTCCATGACGTTGCATTTGGAGCCCCTAAGGCTGGAGGCTGAATTTCAAAAGCTGCAGCTCACCCTCGAAATATTCGCGAACAGTCCAATGGCTAAACAAGCGCGTCGCATCCCTAGTCTCGCCGACGCAGCGATTTGGCTGCGTAGCCTGCGCAACCAACTTGCCCAAGTCACTGATGCCGAGCGGCCTGCCTACAGCCTCGACGATGAGGACTAGAACCATGATCGCCGAAACCCTTGAGATCTATTTGAACGAACGCAGGATTGGGATGATCACTGCGCTGGGTGCAGATCGGTCAATCTTTTCTTTCGATAAGTCCTATGTGGACGATCCGTACCGGCCGACCTTAAGCCTCTCCTTCAAAGGCGAGCATGGCGGTCTATTACATGAACACAACCCGACCCAGACTCGGCTGCTCCCCTTTTTCTCAAACCTTCTCCCGGAAGGTCCACTTCGCGACTACCTAGCCAAACGCGCCGGGATTAAGCCTATGCGTGAATACCCACTGATCCAAGTCCTTGGGCCGGATCTACCCGGTTCTATTATAATCAAGCCTTTAGGCGCGGGCGCTGGCAATGATGGTGATCTGTTCGGCGAGGATGACGTCCAAAGTAAGAATGCCCAAAAGCTGCTGCGGTTTTCTCTCGCCGGCGTTCAGATGAAATTCTCAGCTGTTGAAAAGGCCACAAGCGGCCTAACCATCCCCGCCGGTGGCAAAGGTGGGGATTGGATTATAAAACTGCCCTCGGGGCGTTTTCCAGGCATGGCCGTCAATGAATTTTCCATGATGAGCCTGGCGCAGAAAATGGGCCTCAATATTCCGAAGGTCGAACTGGTATGGCCCGGTCAAATCGATGGCCTGCCTGAGGGGATTGGCAAGATCCAGGAAGAGGTGTTTGCGG
>CAISGS010000489.1 GCA_903884915.1 uncultured Caulobacteraceae bacterium
AGTGATCCCCCTAGAGGTCCTTTGAGAGCCAGTTTGACGCCATGACGGTCACAGCCTGTGCGTCAACACGACGATCACATCTGCCCCCAAGGCACCCTCTGGATAAATTTGATAATCATCGCTGTCAATGCCCAAATTGAGGAGTTCAAACTCACAAAGTGTAATTTTAACTCGCGGCGTGCTTTCTTACCGGGGTTTGGGCATGTCGATATGGGGCGCTCAGGGGCAGGCTCGGCCCCGGATGGGGTCGAGGGGGGATGGATCTTCGAACGGGGATTAGGATGGGGTGGGCGGCGGACTAGGCCGCGACGGCGCCTTGCCGATCAAAGAGGCGCAGGGCTTGGCCATAGACCGCGTGCTCCAGCGGGAAGGCCCGTTCATGGGCGGCGCGCCAATGGGCGAAGGGCTGGGCCGCGTCGGTGGAGACATTTTCCTGACCGACGATCAGGCGCGGCTTGCCCAGTCGCTCGGCAAACCGGTCGACCGTCTCTTGCAGCCGATGGGTCAGGCCGACCGCGACGAACTGATCATCAAAGACGTGGGCGGCATTTTGCGCCGTCACTGGCTTTGGGAAGTTGCGCAGAAAGCCGGTGCCGCCGGGATTGATCGCGGCCTGCTCTTCCAAGGTTCCGAACCAATGGTCAAAGGAGCGGAACCCGTCGATGGCCGAGGTGTGGCCTAAGCGTGATTGACGGTTCAGATAGAGCCAGAGCGAGATCATCCGTTCGAACGGGTCGCGCATGACGGTCATGAACTGGCTGGCGTCGGGATAGGAGTCCTGGAGCCCCATGGCCTTGTCGATGTTGAAATGACCGTGGGCCAGCAGGCCCGGCTGGTTGGGGGCCAGGCGCGTCAGATGGGGCAGGTCTGGATAGTGCAGATAGATCCGGTCGCCGAACCACTGTTCCAAGACCTTGGTAAAGCTGGTGCCGCCGGTCTTTGGGATATGCAGCGAGACAAGCGGTTGGCTGGGGTCATAGGGGATCATGCGCGGTCGAGCCTTTGCGGGGGATCAGGGCACTATAGTACCTTAGACTATCGCTTTTCTAGGGGGCTCATTGGGCCGGGGCGGAGGTGGAGCCGGATCGTTGGCTCTGCTGGGCGTTTTGGGATGACAGAGGGATGGCATCGGGCGTCGGCTCGGCTCGCCCTCGGGACGCGTGTGCGGTCTGGCCGCTGTTGAAAAAGATATGGCGGCCAATCTGGGCTAGGCGCTGCATCTGGCCTGCCCATTTGGGTTGCACATAGTCGGCGTGGAAATGGTCGGCGCCGGTGGGGCCAGAGTTGAAGGGGGTGCCTGAGCGGCTGGCGGAGGCCAGCACCTCTTGGGCCACGGCTTGGGATCTGGCCCAGCTTGCCGGGTTGACGGGGCCGCCTTGGCGGTTGCCCTCGCAGGCAAAACTGAACTGACAGCCCGGGCGGCCTGCGCCTTGGAACACCACCGCGCAGACCGAGGCGGGGTAGCGGCCACTGCCGACCCGGTTCATGACCACTTGGGCGACGCCGACCTGTCCCTCGCGCGGCTCGCCGCGGGCTTCATAATAGACCGCTTGGGTCAGGCATTCGAGCGGGGTGGTGCCTGGGCGAATCGGACTGCGCGGGGCGGTGCTGGCCTTTTGGGTACTGCGGCCGCGCAGGAGGGCCATCTTGTGCTGGACGGTCCAGAACCCCTCGACCCGAGCGCGGTAGGCCTTGACCCGGTCTTCTAGGTCGCCTTGCGGGGTCTGGTCATCGGTTTGTGGGGGCGCGGCGGCTTGGCTGAGTAGCGAAGGCTGCGGGTCTCTATAGACGGGCGCGGCGCTGCGGGCGGCAAAGGCGATGGCCAGTCCGATGACAATGCCGATCAGGGCCAGGACCAGCATCGGTCCGGGGCCATTATGGGGGCGTAGGGTTGGATCGGTTGGCAAAGGCACATCCCTGCCCGGCGCGGCGCCTCGGCTGTTGGGCTGCATTAGAAAGATAGAGGCTCTGGCGTCAATGGGGGGGGGATTTCGAGCGGCAGGATGACCAATGCCTACGCCGCCTAAAAAAACGTCACATTCCAGCGCGATTAATGCCTAAACCCCTGCGATCAGCTTTTTTCAAGAGGGCTCGATGGAAGGTTGCATGGCCCATGCCAAATGAACTAACATAATTGAGTGCTAAATCCATCAATTTGGGCGAGATCAACTATGGGTGGGCTAAAAGTCGAGAATTTGTCGATTGAAGATATAGATGGCTGGCACGATGACGGTTGGTGTAATCGGCTGTTGCGCGCCCGCGTCATCGTGCGCGCTGAGGCGAGCAGCTTTTATGCCTCGCTATGGGTTAAGGGTGAAAATGGTCGAAACGAACCGGTCATTGCTTCCATATCGTTGGGATTCGGCGCGCCGCTTATTGCCGACGTACCACCAGACTCGCCAACAACCATCCAAGTCCCTGTCGCGCTCGCGCCTGGACAAGAGGTGTCCTTCCGGATTTTTTGCGAAAATCAATTGCAAGAAAAGGGTTCTGACGCCCGCGATTTGTCCTTTGTCCTGTTAGGTCTCGGCGTTCAGTAGTTTAAACAATTATTTACAGGCTCGGCCATTTTGCGCGGAACATAGGTTGCCCCACTAAGAGGCTCTCTGATAAGCGCTAGATAACGGCAAAAATGGCCTGAACAGACTATCGGTGACGAGACAATGGCAGCAACTGAAAGATCGCGACGGAAGATCGCGCTGGTCGTTGTGGGCATGCACAGGTCTGGCACCTCTGCAATGGCGCGCCTTCTGTCTTTGTCCGGCGCGGCCCTGCCTGCTGATATCATGCCCCCTGCCGCAGACAATCCTGCTGGATTTTGGGAGTCGATGGATGTCGCGCGGATCAATGACCAGATCCTCGATCAGTTCGACTCCTCATGGGACGATGTCTTTTCCGGCGCGCGCCAGCCCTATGCCGATGAGATCGATGAAGGATTGGTCGACGAAGCGGCTGGACTGATCACGACACTCTATGGTTCG
>CAISGS010000490.1 GCA_903884915.1 uncultured Caulobacteraceae bacterium
CGCCGGCATCGGTGAGCGCTGTGATGAGCTCCGCGCCCTGCCTTTGACCGATGAGCTCCTGCAAGATCGCCTCTAGCGCGTCTCGATTTGCCATCCGGTCAACATTGGTGACAAAGCGCGGATCGGTAGCGAGCTCTGGAACACCCAACACCTTGCAAAGGATCTTGAACTGGCCGTCATTGCCGACCGCAACCACCATCGGTCCGTCGGCGGCGTCAAAAACCTGATAGGGCACCACTGTCGGGTGGGTGTTGCCCATACGGTGTGGCGACTGGCCGGAGACCAGATAGCTCGATCCTTGATTGGCCAGCATGGCCAGTTGGGTGTCGAGCAAGGAGCAGTCGATATGCTGCCCCTGCCCGGTCTGCTCGACATGGCGAAGGGCCATCAGGATGCTGATGGTCGCATAGAGGCCGGTCGACAGGTCCGCGACCGCAACGCCGGTCTTGATCGGCGGCCCATCGGCCTCGCCGGTGATGCTCATCATCCCGCCCATGGCCTGAGCGACAAAGTCATAGCCGGGCCGGTCGGCATAGGGTCCGTCCTGACCAAAGCCGGTGATCGAGCAATAGATCAGGCGCGGATTGAGGGCCGATAGGGCCTGATAGTCGAGACCGTAACGCTTTAGCCCGCCGACCTTGAAGTTCTCAACGACAATATCGGCCTCAACCGCCAACTTGCGGATCAGGTCCGCCCCCTTAGGATCGGCCAGATCGATGGCTAAGGAGCGTTTATTGCGGTTGGTGGACAGGTAATAGGCGCTCTCGCCCGCCACCTTTTGGCTCGGGTCCAGAGCCGGGATCGGTGAGCCCCAAGCGCGGGTGTCGTCCCCCCGGCCGGGGGCCTCGACCTTGACCACATCGGCCCCGAAATCAGCAAGGATTTGGGTGCTCCACGGCCCTGCCAGCACCCTTGAGAGGTCAAGGACCTTTATGCCGGACAGGACGCGCAGATCGGGTGCCATCTAGGGGTGCCTTAGCGCGGAGCCATGCGGATGGCACCGTCGAGACGCACATCCTCACCATTGAAATAGCCATTGGTGATCATGGCGTGGGCCAGATGGGCATATTCTTCAGGCATGCCAAGACGCTTGGGGAACGGCACCTGAGCGGCAAGGCCGGCCTTCACGGCTTCGGAGGCCCGCTGCAGCAAGGGGGTGTCGAAGATGCCGGGCAGGATGGTGTTGACCCGAATAGATTCGCTGGACAGGTCGCGGGCTACGGTCAGGGTCATGCCGACAATGCCCGCCTTCGAGGCCGTATAGGCTGCTTGCCCGATTTGACCATCTTCGGCGGCCACCGAGGCCGTATTGATGATCACGCCCCGGTCGCCGCAGGGCAAGGGCGGTAAGGTGACCATGCCCGCCGCGCTCTTGGTGATGCAGCGGAAGGTGCCGATCAGATTGACCTGAATGATGCGCTCGAAATTATCCAGTGGATATTCCTTGATCTCGCCGGTCTGCTTGTCACGCGACACGGTCTTGACCGACCCGCCAACGCCCGCACAGTTCAGCAAGATACGCTCTTGGCCATTGGCGGCGCGCGCCTTGGCAAAGGCGGCATCGACCTCGTCGCTGGAGGTCACATTGACCTTGCAAAAGACCCCGCCCAGTTCCTTGGCCAAGGCCTCGCCTAGGTCTTCATTCAAATCAAACAGCGCAACCTTCACCCCATGCGAGGCCAGCAACCGCGCCGACGCGGCACCGAGGCCAGAGGCACCGCCGGTGATGACGGCGCTTATGGTGGAATCAAGTTTCATGGGACGGTTTCCTCGTGGGCTTTTAGGTTGGTTTGGATGTTGCCAGCCTCTGAGCCCGAAATCCATGGTCCCCTTAGGTTAAGGCGGGAAGTTTCAGAGGCGGTGTGTGCGCCTTCCTCGTGCTTCGACAGGCTCAGCATGAGGAACACTGTTAAGGCCGCGCCATCTCATTCATCCTCATCCTGAGCCCGTCGAAGGACGCGGATGCCCCCTCAACGCCGCGTTCCCCGCGAAGGCGGGGATCCAGATCAGGGCTAACCGGCCGTGGGTACTCCGCAGGTCTGGGTCCCCGCCTGCGCGGGGAACACGGATGTCGGATGGCGCCGCGTCATTGCGAGGCGTATCCCGCC
>CAISGS010000491.1 GCA_903884915.1 uncultured Caulobacteraceae bacterium
AGTTTTGTTAACAAATCCAAACTGCGCCTGAAAATGACCGTAACGACCCGCGTTGAACTGATCGGCCGCCTTGGCGATAACCCCACACTGCGCGACTTAAAGACGGGCGAGCGCAAAGCCCGCACCACCTGGCACACCGTCGAAATCTTCGGTAAAGGCAAGGGCTGTAAGGCGCTTCAAAAGCCGTAAAGAGGCTCCAGAGCCTCCGACAGCCCCGTTGGGTCCTCTAGCCCCATTCGCCTCGTCTATTTCGTCCTTCGAAATTACCGCAATTCGACCTCGACCTTGTCGATTTGACCGCCATAGGTGAAGGGCAGGCTATAGTCCTTGCTGACAGGCGAGCTGGCGGCGCGGCCAACGGTGAGGCTGGTCATGCCGATATAGGGATTGGCGACATGCTCCAGTCGGCCCTCTGAGACCAGGCGATCATTGATATAGAGGCGACCGGTACCGGCATATTCTGAACGGCCAAAGCGTTTTTCGGCAAGTTTGGGGGCGGGGTCGCTGGTGAACTCAAACCGGATATCCGTCTTGCCGACACTGAGCGCCGCTGGGCTGATAATCTTTTCGCGCAGGCGGCCCTGATAGTTGTTTTCATAGGTCAGGTAGCCGTCCTTCACATAGAGCGAAAAGCCACCGATCCGGCTGCCTCGGGTGAAGATCACCCCGTCGCCATTGCGCTCAGGTACCGTAATGGACGCCCGGATCTGATGGCTGCGGGCCATGTTGGGCGCAGCCTGCCAGGACAGCAGAGGCATGTCCCGATAGAAGCTGAATGTTGTGCGCTCACGCCCAAGGCTGGGAGAGGCATTGGCCTGATCGACGGATAGGCCGGTCGGATAGACCTGATTGCGGCGGGCCTCCTGATCAAACAGGGCGACCATTTGGGCCAGTTTCTTGGGCTCGGCGGCCGCGAGATTGTGGGCTTGGCTATAGTCCTTGTCGAGATTGTACAGCTCCCACTGGGCGGTCGTGCGGTTGGTGGCCCCGTTCAAGAGCGAAAGCCACGGGGTTCGGCGGCGCAGCGAGGCCATCCAGCCGTCGCTATAGATCGCGTTGTCGCCCCAGTTTTCGAAATATTGCAGCTTGTGATGTGCCGGTGCCTGGGCATCGGTCAGGCTACCGAGGAAGCTTTTCCCCTCCAGCGGAATCTGGACCACACCGTTGACGAGGGCCGGGCTTTGAATGCCGACGGCTTCATAGAGGGTGGCGGCAACGTCGTTCACATCGGTGAACTGTGTTCTAATCCCGCCCGCATCGGTAATGTGATGAGGCCAACTGACCACCAAGGGCACCCGAACCCCGCCGAGGTGCGAGCCATTGAGCTTCATCCACTGGAACGGCGTATTGTTCATCCAAGCCCAGCCCGCCGAATAGGCATTGAGGTGATCTGGACCGCCGGCCTCTGAAAGGCGGCGCAGTTGGGTCTCGACCGGCGCGACGGGCGCATTGGTTTCATCATTGCCCAGCAGCCCATCCATGCCGCTGGCCCCGTTGTCGCTGGCAATATAGAGGATGAGGGTATTGTCGCCCTGCGGGCCGTCTCGAATGGTCTGGATTACCCTGCCGATCTCGTTGTCGGTGTGTGACAGGAAGGCGGCAAAGGTCTCCATCTCATGGGCGGCCAAGCGCTTTTGATCGGGCGTCAGGCTGTCCCAAGCCGCGAGCCCCTCAGGCCTCGGAGTTATAACTGTATCCTTGGGTATGACCCCCAAGGCCTTTTGCCGCTCAAAGGTGTCACTGCGGATCTGGTCCCAGCCCTTGTCGAACTGACCCCTATAGCGGGCGATCCAGTCAGCGGGGACATGGTGTGGTTTGTGCGGGCCTGCGGGCGCGAAATAGAGCAGATAGGGTTTTTCGGGCGCGAGGGCCTCTTGGGTGTGGAGCCAAGAAATGGCCTCAGAAGCGATATCGGTTGTGAAGTGATAGCCCGCCTCAGGCGTCGCGGGCGGCTCAACGGCAGTAGTGCCGCGCCAGAGGAGCGGTTCCCACTGGCTGGTTTCGCCCATCATCAGGCCATAAAAGTGCTCAAAGCCCATTTGGGTGGGCCAATGGTCGAAGGGGCCGACCTGGCTGATCTCAAAGCCCGGTGTATTGTGCCATTTGCCAAAGAGGGCGGTGCTGTAGCCGTTCTGCTTCAAGACCTCGGCGATTGTGGCGGCTGACTTGGGCCAAAGGCCGTTATAGCCGGGAAAGCCAGAGTTCAGTTCCGCCGTACCGCCATACCCGACCTGATGGGGGTTGCGCCCAGACAGCAGGGCGGCGCGGGTCGGGGAGCAGACGGCGGTTGTGTGAAAGCGATTATAGCGCAACCCCTCCTTGGCCAACTTGGTTAGGGTCGGGGTTTGGGCCAGTCCGCCAAAGGTCGAGGTTGCGGCAAAGCCAGCATCGTCGAGCAGGATTAGGACAATATTTGGCGCGCCCTTGGGCGGGGTGAGCCGCTTCGGCCATTGTGGGACGGAGTCTTCGGGGCTGGGATTGATCTTACCGCTAAAGGCCGGTTGAGGCGGGGGAAGGATCCGGTTGCCGCCCTGCGGCCTTGCCCCATCCGCCAAACTCAGGTTCGGCGCAAAAAGGGCTGCAATGGCAAGCCCCAGCAGTCCCACATGCAAGATCGATCGCTTGGCCATAGGGTTCTTCTTCTTCCGGCTTCACGGGCTAGTTAGGCAGGGCGTAGGCGACATAGGCCGACCCCTGGGGGCCCGTTCTATCGCGCGCGCCGCTGGTGGCGATGAGGATATATTGCCGACCATCAATGGCATAGGTCGCAGGCGTGGCGTTCCCTGCATAGGGCAGGGCCTCCTCCCAAAGCTGGGCACCGGTCTTGCTGTCAAAGGCGCGGATCTTGCGGTCAAAGATCGTCGCCGCGATGACCACGATACCGCCCGCTGTAATGATTGGGCCGCCATAGTTCTCTGAACCCGTATTGCGTATGCCTTGGGCGACAAGATCGGGATATTCGCCCAGCGGCACCTGCCACAGATAGGCGCCGGTGTTGAGGTCAATGGCGCTCAACTGACCCCAAGGCGGCTTTACCGCAGGATAGCCATCGGGATCTTGGAACTTCTTATAGCCGGTAAAGACATAGGTTGGCGTCGGGGCGGTGAAGATGGAGGCCTCGACGCTTGCGCTCGCGGCCTTGTCTGACGCGGCGGCTGCTGGGCCTTGCCGCAAGAAGCTGATCAAGGCTTCTAGATTGGCGCTGGACAGTTGTGGGAAGCCCGGCATCCGGCCGCGTCCCCCGACGATGATCGCGTTAAGCTCTGGACTTGTCAGCCGAGACCCTGCGGTGGACAGATCTGGAAAGTCCTTGCCCGAGCCTTTGCGGTCGGTGCCGTGGCAGGCGGCGCATTGCTGTTCGTAGATCGAGGAGCCGCTTCCCGCATCGGAATTGGTAGCCGCTTTGCGCAGTTTCGCCAGCCAGGGCACATCGTTGGAATTGATGTAGAAGACGCCGGTCTTGCGATCGACCGCTTGGCCGCCCCATTCGGCCCCTCCATCAAAGCCGGGGAAGACGACGGTCTCTCGGTCCAGTCCAAACGGCACATAGGGGCCATCTGAGCGCAGGCTGGCAAAGGCCTTGACCGCCCAGCTATGGGCCTCAGCCGTTCTGGTGGTCAGCATATCGGCGGTTAGGGTCTGGCGGGCAAAGGGCGCGGGCTTTTGCGGGATGGGCTGGGTCGGGGAGGCCTGCTCGCCCGGGATATCGCTCTTTGGGAAGGCCCGTTCTTGGATCGGGAACAAAGGCTTGCCGGTCGCGCGATTGAAAAGGAAGACAAAGCCCGGTTTGGAGGCTTGGGCCACAGCATCGATGGACTGGCCCTTGTGCTTCACCGTCAGCAGCACCGGAGGCGAGGGAAGGTCTCGGTCCCAGATATCATGGTGCGTGGTCTGGAAATGCCAGATCCTCTTGCCACTATTGGCATCAAGGGCCAGCAGGCTGTTAGCGAACAGATTGTTGCCCTTGCGGTTCTCACCGATGAAGTCAGGGATGGCCGAGCCGGTAGGCGCATAGACGATGCCGCGCGCCTGATCGACGACCATGCCGGTCCAATTGTTCGCCGCACCGGCGGTCCTCCACGCCGTCTTGGGCCAACTGTCATAGCCGACTTCGCCGGGGCGAGGGATGGTGTTGAAGGTCCAGCGTAGCTTGCCGGTTCTGACATCATAGGCACGGATGGCGCCCGCCGCCGCCGGTGGGGTCTCCGAGGTCCTAAAGCCAACGATGATCAGGTCCTTATAGATGCTGCCGGGCGTGGTCATAAAGACCGGGGTTGCCGCCGGATCGCTACCAAGCCCTTCGCGCATATTGGCTTGGCCCGCTTGGCCAAAGCTCGAGATGGGCTTGCCCGTGTCGGCATTGAGGGCCCAAAGCGCGCCCATGGCCCCCATCAGTATGCGGCGATCGGATTTACCGTCGGTCCAATAACTGACCCCCCTAGAGGGCAAAACACCTGTGACGCCCGGATCAAACGACCAGATTTGCTTGCCGGTCGCGCCGTCCAAAGCCAGTAGAACCTGTTTCGGGGTCAAGACATAGGCCATCCGACCGACAATGATCGGGCTGTCCTGAAGCCCGCCCGGACCGGTGTCGATCCGCCAAGCCTGTTTGAGAGATTTCACATTGGTGCGGTTGATCTGATCGAGGGGGGAATAGCGATCCCCCGCCGATGCACCGCCATAGACCGGCCAATCTTGGCGCGGCGCCGAGATGGCGGTGGATTGACCGGCAGTTGTTGTAATCAACAGGCCCGTTAAGGCGAGACCAACATAGCGCCTGATCAATCGCCCATCTCTCAAAGCCATGGCCTGTGCCGCCCCGTATCAGGCGGTCTGACGCCGCCGTTCAGTCATTGTGTGACGGTCGAATTTGGCCACGCACCCAAGGCTTGGGGCGTGGCCAATATCCGCTTACATCCGATATTTCAGGCCAACCGTAATATAACGCCCAACAACATCATAGGAGCGCTTGTTGGTCGGATATTGCAGGCCGGGATTTTGCGCCGAAGCGATGATCGGCGGCTCGACATTGAAGAGGTTGCTGATGACGACAAAGCCCTCGAAGCCGGAGGCCTTTCCGAAGTCATATTTGGCGTTCAGGTCGGTATAGGTCTTGTTTGGCGCGACCTGATAGTCCTGCATCACCTGATAGAAATCGCGGCGATATTGGCCGGTGAAGCGCGAGGTTACGCCCAGTTGTAGCGGTCCGTTGGAATAGCCGACCTCCACACTGCCCAGCCATTTGGGGAAGCCCTCATTGACCAGATCCCCGCCGAAGGTGCCACCGGCCGCGCTCTGGGTTGGGTTAAAGGGAGAAACCTTGCGCTTGAACACGGGGTTATAGGTGGCGAGGCCCCGCACGCTGAAATTGCCGGGCATGGACGGGATGATCTGCGACACCGGAGCGCGATAGGACACCTCGATATCGGTATTGACCGTGTACTGCTTGCTGAGGTTCTGCGGGAAGATGTTGACGGCGGTTGGGTAGTTGGCCGCCGTGCGGTTGCTGAACGGGAAGGGACGCACGATCTGGTCGCAGATGGCCGCCAGACCATTGCTGGCTTCACAGTCTTGGATCTGCAAGGTCGTCTGGGTGGTAATAGCGTCTTCGATCAGCAGGCCATTGGTGTCGACCGAGGCCGTGAAGCCGGGCAGCCATTCTGGTGAATAGACAAAACCCAGAACCATCATTGAGCCGGTTTCAGGCTTCAGATTGGCATTGCCCCTATTGTTGATCTGATAGGTACCGGTGCTGTTCGTGTGAATATCGGGCGTCGCGGCCGAAGAGGGCGTGGACTGAACACCGGCATAGAGCTGTGACAGGCCAGGAGCCGCAATGTCCTTTGAGGCAATCGCCCGGATGCGAAGGTCGTTGAAGGGCTGATAGTTTAGGCCAGCCTTCCACGTCGTCACTGTGCCGGAGGTGCTGTAGTCGGTCACACGAACCGCGCCTGTAAAGTCGAGGCTCTTGGTCCAGAACTGGTTGAGGGCCAGAGGCACCACCACTTCGCCGTAAGCCTCGGAGACCTTGACCTCACCAGCAGCGATCCCGGCATTCAAGCGCGCCGACCAAAGGGTTCCGGCTGGAACGCCCTTGATGCCCGTAAAGTCGCGGGCAATGGCCGGATTGGAATTGCTGGTCTGATTGAGCGTCTGTTTGCGGACTTCCGCCCCGACAGCTGCCGAGATGGGTCCGGCCCAGGTCGAGAACAGATCGCCGCGCAGATTGACTGACGCAATCTGTAGCTCGTTATTGACCTGATAGGTGCTGGCCTGACGCATATAGGCGATGGCTTCGGGAGAGGCATTGCCTTCCCCAAACAGATTGAGCGGCACGCAGCCGGCAAAGGCCGAGTTCGTCAAGGACACACGACAAACGGTTCTGCCCGTCGCATCCTTGACCGCATCTACCGCCGCATAGAAGCGCGTCAGGTTAGGCTCGTAGGAATTCATCCGCTGCTTGGAGGTGCCATAGATATAGTTGGCATCCCATGACCAGTTGTCGTTCAGGCGGCCCTCAATGCCGAGGTTCAAGGTCGCGCTGTCATTCAGCAGATCAACGGCGTTGAGCGGCATGTCTCGGCGCATGGTGCCGAAGGTAAAGCTTGGCGTCGTGCCTAAGGCGGTCTTGATGGCCGGGCTTAGGAACGCATTGTCTGCGAAGATCGACAGGGTTGCCGGGGTAAAGGACACGGCGCTGACGTCAAAGGTGTTGCGCGATTCTCCAAAACTGGCCTGAGCATGGACCTTCAGTGTGGGCGTCAGCTCATAGGCCCCGCGTACAAAGACCTGATCGGTGGTTAGACCGGACAGCAGGGACTGGCTGACCGGCTGATAGGAGCCGTCGCCGCCCTGAACAATGGCCGAGCCTGCGCCCGTACCTGTTCCGGGTGCAAAGGGCGCCAAGGTGCCGTTGGGCAGGAAGTAATAGTTTTTAAGGCTCGCGGGTCCCGAAGCGATTAGGCCGCCAAAGGCCATGGTCGGATAGCGTGCATCTTGGATCACCCGATAGGGGTTCGCCGCCGTGCCTGCGCCGACGGTCAAGGTGCGGTCACTACCGCCGTCACGGTCGCTCTGCTTCAAGCCTGGCGTGTCATAATGATCGACGCTGAACAGCACATGGCCGCGTCCTTCAGCGAAATCTTTGCCGCCCGCGACAGAGACCTTGTAGGCGTTGTTGTCACCCTTGTAGGAGGTGCTGCCCTGAACGGTCGCCTTGAGACCGGTAAAGTCCTTGTCGAGAATGAAATTGACCACGCCAACCACAGCGTCAGAGCCATAGGCCGCAGACGCGCCGCCGGTCACGACCTCAACCCGCTTGATCAGCGCTTGTGGCAGCATGTTGATGTCAACGCCACCCGTGGCATTGGTCGGTGGAACCCGAGCACCATCTAGCAGGATCAGCGAGCGGTTAATGCCGAGGCCGCGCAGGTTCAGATAGTTGCCCTGAGGGTTGGAGACGACCGAGAAGGTCGAGGACTGCATATTACTGATCGAGTTTTGAAACTGCGGCAGGCGGTTCAGGCCATCAGCAATGTTGGTTGGGGCGCGGGTCGCGAGACTTTCCGCTGTGATCACGGTGACAGGGGTCGGGGCCAGAAAGCCATCCCGCTTGACCCGAGACCCGGTGACGATGACCTCTTGCGTGGCATCAGGGGTGCTTGAAGCGGCCTCGGCCCAAGCACTGGTTGCCATGGCCAAACAGCTGACGCCGGCCAGCAGACCCATATTCAGTCCCGACTTTTGCATTTTCCGCCCCTGTGTTTCGATTTCTTGTAATTTGATAGTTTCAGATAAATTTTATACCTAAACGATGTTTCGTCTCATTTACTGGATAATCAAGCGTTAAATTCACAATTATGACCACTCAAGGAACCAATTTGTGGGCTTGCCCCTTAGGCTTTCGCGGCCGTCCGGGCTTCGAGTTCCTGAACCAGCCGATCATGAACGCCCCGTTTCAAGGGATGGAAGACAAGGGCAAGGGCCGTTAAGGCAAGGCCAATGACGGGGATGACGATCATCAAGGTCTTCAAACCGGCAAGGGTGTGCGGCGTTTGCTCGGTGTTGGGAACATAGCCGATCATGTCCATCCCGAGGCCAAAGATGCCCGCGGCAATACCGAGGGCGGCTTTCTGGAAGAAGATGCCGAAGCCAAAAACGAAGGACTCGGCCCGGATGCCCGTCTGCCATTGGCCATATTCGACCGTATCAGGCAGCATGCCCCAGTAGCCCATAAAGCCCCCGAGGGCGGCGATGTTCATATAGACGAAATAGACGGTCATCTGGCCGGTCGACTCGATCGGAACGAGGGCGAAGAACAGGGCTCCAACAATACCGATCGCGCAGGAGGTCATCCAGGCGGCCGTCTTGCCAATACGGCGAATGACGAAGACCCACGCTGGAATGATCAGCACCCCGGCTGCGGCTTTGATGGTCAGGGCATAGCGGGCTGCGGCCGCGTCATGGAGCGCATATTTGTAATAGTAGAGGACCGACTTACCGAGGATCGTGGAAAAGAGCGCCGAAAAGGTGACCCCAATCATGACGATCCAAAAGGCGGTATTGCCGCGAATGGTCCGCCAATAGTCCTTTAGGCTCGGCGTCGGCTCTTTGTCGGCATTGATAGGCTCCTCGCGGGTCGAGAGGAAGACAATGGGGAATATGCTCGTCGCGATCATGGCGAGAACGCAGGCGACATAGAAGAAGCCCTTGGCATCGTCCCCCTTGCCGAAATAGGCCACCATCGGCTGTGTCATGAACGACACGGTGACGCCGCCGAGGGACGCAAAGATCATGCGAAAACCGGTGAGGGTGGCCCGCTCATTGGAACTGGAGGTCAGGCGGGCATTCAAGGATGTGAGCGGAATGGAGATGACCGTATAGCAGGCCCGAAACAGCAGGTGCGCCGCCAAGACGACTGCGGTTAGCCCAAAGGCGGTTGTCGCAGGCTTCCAATAGAGGAAGGCAAAGGACAGGCCCAAGGGCACTGCGCCAAGGAGGATGAAGGGACGATAGCGCCCCCATTTGGTGCGGGTCCGGTCGGCAATGGCCCCCATAATCGGATCAAGGATCCCATCAAAGATCGACGCGATCATATAGATCAACCCCGCCGTCCCGGCGCTGAGACCCAGCGCGTCGGTATAATAGAACATCAAGAATAGGGTGATGCTTTGCCAATAGAGGTTGCAGGCATAGTCGCCCACCGTGAACCCCAACTTGCCGCCCAATGTCAGCCGATCAGCGACCTTTGCCATGCCATTTCCACCCTAGAAGCTCTGTCGTTTGGCTTCCTTTAGGGCAAGCATAACGGAGGGAATTTGATCCTGCACCGGAAAATTTTATTTTTATAAATGTTAATTGCCTTTCTCGATAAATTATGGCCAGAAATTGTAATATCTATAAGAACTGTACCGTCGGGCTGGGAGGCGATC
>CAISGS010000492.1 GCA_903884915.1 uncultured Caulobacteraceae bacterium
ATAAGCCCTCTCCCTGTGGGAGAGGGTTGGGTGAGGGCCTTGTTTTTCTTCCGCGTTCCCCGCGAAGGCGGGGACCCAGACCCTTGCACGCAGATGGGAAGGGACCCACTGGCCCACGTTTTTATGGGGAAAAAAGTTAGAGCATAGGTGGAAGAACACCCCCCGCACCCCACCCACTCCCCCACAAGGGGGGAAAGGGCTAGGTGGGGATTTGTTTTCTACCCAACCAGCTCAGGCTCAGCATCCTCGGCCTGCTTCGACCCAGCCCCTTTACCCGACTCAATATCAAACCCGATCTTGCCCTCAACAAGCTTGATCTTGACGTGACCGCCACGGACGAGCTTGCCAAACAGGATCTCGTCGGCGAGCGGCATCTTGATATGCTCTTGGATAACCCGCGCCAGAGGCCGGGCACCGTAAAGCTCGTCAAAGCCGTTCTTGGCCAGCCAGTCGGCGGCATCGTCGGCCAGTTCCAAGGTCACGCCGCGATCGGCCAACTGGACCTCAAGCTGCATGACGAACTTGTGGACCACCTGACGGATGACGTCGGCATTGAGCGACTTAAAGGCCACGACCGCGTCGAGGCGGTTGCGGAACTCCGGAGTGAAGATGCGTTTGATCGCGGCCTCATCCTCGCCTTCCGACTTGCCCCGACCAAAGCCGATGACGTTGCGCTGGCTGTCGGCGGCCCCGGCATTGGTGGTCATGATCAGAACCACATTGCGGAAGTCGACCTTCTTACCATTGGCGTCAGTCAGCACCCCGTGATCCATGACCTGGAGCAGGATGTTGTAGACGTCTTGGTGCGCCTTCTCGATCTCGTCGAGCAACACCACCGCATGGGGGTGCTGATCTACGGCGTCGGTGAGAAGCCCGCCCTGATCGTGGCCGACATAGCCCGGAGGCGCGCCGATCAAACGGCTGACCGTATGGCGTTCCATATATTCGGACATGTCAAAGCGTAGCAGCTCAATGCCCAAGGTCATGGCCAGTTGCTTGGCCGCCTCGGTCTTGCCGACACCGGTCGGACCAGAGAACAGATAGCAGCCAATCGGCTTTTGCGGATCACGCAGGCCTGCCCGAGCCATTTTCATGGCGCTAGACAGTTGCTTGATCGCCGCATCTTGGCCGAACACCGCGCGTTCCAGATCCGCTTCAAGGGTCTTGAGCGACTCTGCATCGGTCTTGGAGACGGACTTGGGCGGGATACGGGCGATCTTGGCCACGATGGCTTCGATCTCCTTGACGCCCAAGGTCTTCTTACGCTTGGCCTCGGGTACCAGCATCTGCGAGGCACCGGCCTCGTCGATAATGTCGATGGCCTTGTCGGGCAGCTTGCGGTCGGTGATGTAGCGCGCCGACAGTTCGACGGCCGCCTTGATGGCGTCGTTGGTATATTTGAGCTTATGGAAGTCCTCATAATAGGGCTTCAAGCCTTTGAGGATTTTAATGGAATCCTCAACAGACGGCTCATTGACGTCGATCTTCTGGAACCGGCGCACCAGGGCGCGGTCCTTTTCGAAGTGCTGACGGAACTCCTTATAGGTCGTCGAGCCCATGCAGCGCAGGGTGCCCGAGGCCAGTGCAGGCTTCAGCAGGTTCGAGGCATCCATGGCCCCGCCCGACGTCGCGCCTGCGCCGATCACCGTATGGATCTCGTCGATGAACAGGATGGCGTTGGGGTGAGCCTCCAACTCCTTCATCACCTGCTTGATCCGCTCTTCAAAGTCACCGCGATAGCGGGTGCCGGCCAGAAGCGAGCCCATATCGAGGCTGAAGATGGTGGCCCCGTCCAGAACCTCTGGAACCTCATGATTGACGATCTTACGCGCCAAACCCTCAGCAATAGCGGTCTTGCCAACGCCCGGATCACCGACCAGCAGCGGATTGTTCTTGGTCCGGCGGCAGAGGATTTGGATGGCGCGGTCGACCTCGGCAGAGCGGCCGATCAAGGGATCAACCTTACCCTGACGCGACTTCTCATTGAGATTGACGCAATAGGCCTCTAGGGCC
>CAISGS010000493.1 GCA_903884915.1 uncultured Caulobacteraceae bacterium
CCCCCTTTTGGCTCTGGAAGGCGGTCGAGGGCAAGGACATGGAGCCGATATCGCGCATGTCGGTATGGACGTGACCGCCATAGATTGCGTGGTCCTCTTCCCAGAACCGGCGCTTCATCTGCAGACCGATCTTGCCCACCGGCGCATAGGCGACATTGTTCATCGCCTCCTTGAAGGGGGCCGAGACATTCATGTCGATCGATTTGAGCACCGACAGCGGAATGGTGCAGATGCAATAGTCACCCTTGACCACTGCGGGCTTACCGTCGGCATCGGTATAGGCGACCTCGACCCCGGCATCGGATTGTTTGATCTTTTGAACCACCGAGGAATAGCGGATCAGGTGACCGACCTGCTTTTCAAAGGCCTTGGCGATCCGGTCCATACCGCCGACCGGCTGGAACATGGTGCGCTGCTGCTCATAGCCCGCAACCGACGTTAGGACCGACCAGGTCTTAGAATGGAGCACATCGGTCATGCTGTAGGGCGTGGTCAGCTTGCCGGGACCCGGATCAACCCCTGCGCCGGGGTGAATCTCATAGCCGCGCCCTTCAGCGCCCGAATAGGCCAGATCCTTGGGCGACAGATAGCCCTCATTGACCAGATAGGCCACGAACAGGTCGCGGTCCTCCTGCGTCATGGGCAGGTCCAGACCGCCCTTATTGACCACCTTGGCCAAGAGTTCCGCTGCATTGCCGCGCGCATCGGCGGCAATCTGACCCTTGCGGATGGGCTTGCCTGCCAGAGGGCCGGTGCCCTTTTCGAAATAGACATAGGAATTGTCGTTGTCGTTGACGAACAGTTCCAGCGGCACGCCGAAGGTCTTGGTGTAGTGCAGGGTCGAGCGGTGATGGTAGGGAATGCGCCACGGGCCGTGATTGATATAGAGCCCGTCGTCGAAGTTGCAGGTCTGGGCCTGACCGCCCAGCTCGGTGATCGTCACCCCCGCCCGGGCACTTTGGCAACGGCCACCGGCAAAGCTGCGGGCCTCGAGCACCGTGACCTTATAACCGGACTTGGTCAGCTCATAGGCCGCGGTCATCCCGGCCAGACCCGCCCCCAGCACCACAATCGACTTGCCATTGCCCGATCCGGTCAGGACCGGCGGAGCGGCGTGGGCCGAACCGATCCCAAAGCCCAAGGCCTCCATCCCCGCCAGGATCATGGTGGTTCCGCCCACCAGACCCAATCGCTCGATAAACCGCCTGCGCGTCAGAACGCCTGCCGCTGGACCGCTTGTCTCATCCATCATCGCCATGTCGAAGTTCCTTGATCGTTCGGGCTGCGCCGAGATGACCGGCGCAAGGGGGCTCACGGACGGTTCGTAAGAACCGCCTCGGGCCGAGATTTAGAGGTTGGATCGTCTGGCCCGGGAGGCGTCGCCGCCCCCGGACCCGTCGAGGTCAGGGCATCTTTGCCGCGATGACTTCGATCTCGACCAGATAGCCAGGGCCCGCCAAGGCCGCGACTTGGACGGTCGCGCGTGAAGGCTTGTTGGGCTGTTCGGCGGTGCCGTAGAACTGGGTGTAGGCGGCCATCATACCGGCAAAGTCCATCTTGCCGCCGAGGTCAGGATCGCCCAGCAGATAGACATGCATATTGACCACATCGGCGGCGGTCATGCCGTGCGCCTTAAGCACATCATCGATCTTTTTGAGAACGCTCAAGGTCTGGGTCTTGGTGTCGCCGTAAGCCGCCTTGGTTCCTGCGGGAGCGGCAGGATCAGCAACAGCGGCCAACTGCCCGCTGACATAGAGGGTCTTGGCCCCGGCAGGCACGGTCACAGCCGTGGCAATCGGAGACTTGTCCGATCCAACCCGCGTCACACCGTCTGCCAAGACGGGAGTGCTCAAACCCAGCGCCATCAAAGACGCTATCATCATTTTCCGCACGTCGATCATCCCCACGATCAGAGCCTGCAACCCAGCCATTGCACTGAGGCTAGGTTGGGCCGCTGTCTCGGTTGGGACAAAGACAATGTGAGCGCGGGTTGAAGAAAGCCGTCGCCTGCCCAATCCGGTTCAAATTTGTGCTCTAGGCGGGGGTAATCTGTCGAAAAAAGTGGCGGGAGGACTGTAGAACCCCCACCCCGGCTGCGCCGACGGGGGCCTTGTTTCTCGCCTCGCAATGACGCGGGTTAAAGAAAAGCCCTTTCCCCCCTTGAGGGGGAGAGGGTTGGGAGTGGGGGGTGTTCATCCACGGCCCTCTGCGCCACGTTCCCGCAAAA
>CAISGS010000494.1 GCA_903884915.1 uncultured Caulobacteraceae bacterium
AGCCCGACAATGGCGACGGCGCTGACATTTTGGATCGGCGAACCGCCCAGATTGTGCGACAGGGCCATGGTCGGCGGGTTACTGCGCTGGCGCGCTCCTGCGCGGCCAAGCAGTTGCAGATAGTTCTCATAGATCATGCGAAGGCCTGACGCGCCGATGGGGTGGCCAAAACATTTGAGGCCACCATCGATCTGGCAGGGCAGGCCGCCGTCGGCGTCAAAGAAGCCGTTGAGCACGTCCTTATAGCCCTGACCTTCCTTGGAGATGAACAGGTCCTCCATCGTCACCAGTTCGGTGATGGAGAAGCAGTCATGGACCTCCATCAGGCTGATCTGTTCACGCGGATTGGTAATGCCAGCCTCTTGATAGGCCTTGGCGGCTGCCACGCGGGTGGTGTGGAAATAGCTGCCGTCCCAGCCACCAGCCTGTTGCAGTTCCCAGCCATTGGAGGCGGAGATTTGCAGGGCCTTGATGGTGACGAGATCACGCTTGCCGAGGCTGCGGGCAATTTCTGGAGTGGTGACGATGGCGCAGGCGGCCCCATCAGACACGCCGCAGCAATCAAAAAGGCCCAAGGGCTCGGCAATCATGGGGGCGTTCAGCACCGTATCCATATCCACGGCCTTTTGCAGGTGGGCCTTGGGATTGCGCGAGCCATTGGCATGGCTCTTGACCGAAATATGGGCCA
The DNA here is from genome assembly GCA_903884915.1 of uncultured Caulobacteraceae bacterium. Lineage (GTDB taxonomy): Bacteria > Pseudomonadota > Alphaproteobacteria > Caulobacterales > Caulobacteraceae > CAISGS01. The sequence goes on from CAISGS010000494.1 coordinate 689, forward strand.
TGGCCTGCTTCAGTTCATCCTTGCTGACCCCATGCTTGGCCCGGTAGGCGGCGGCCAGTTGAGCAAAGTTGCCGGGGGCCGACCCCGTCACGCCGATCATGTCAAAGGTGGTACCACGCGAACGCACGGGCAGACCGCCATAGCCCGTGTCCTTGAGCTTTTCCGCGCCCAGAGCCAGCGCGATGTCGTAGGCGCCGGAGGCCACAGCATAGACCGCCCCCCGAAAGGCTTCGGTTCCGCTGGCGCAATAGTTCTCAACCTTGGTCACGCCGATGTTTGGCAGACGCAGTGCCATGGATAGGGGAATGCCAGAAGGGCCGATATTGACCGCGTCAAAGGCAACAGCCAGCCAAGCCGCGTCCAGTTGAGAAACGTCAATGCCGGCATCACCAACCGCCTCATTAAAGGCCTCGACCATCAACTGATCGGCGTCCATGTCCCAGCGCTCGCCGAACTTGGCGCAGCCCATACCGAGGATCGCAACCTTATCTCGAATACCCTTAGCCATCAGGCGTCTCCCTTTTGGACTGGAACGGCTTTCCAGAAGTATTTTGTGAAGTCTCGTGCATGGTCCACGGCCTTGATGCGGAAGACCATGCGCATTTCACGCCCGACCTCGACATCTTCAGCGCTACAGTCGGCAAATTCCGCGACGAGGCGCCCGCCGCCTTCAAAGTCGATCGCGCCGTAATAGACCGGCGGATCGGGCGAAAAGCTAAGGCTGTCGGCCGTGTAGGTGACGATCTTGGCGATCTTATCGGCCAGAGGATAGTCCTCTTGCGTGCCTTGCGAGCGATCATTGGCATTGACGCCAATCTCGGTCTTGGGGAACTGAACCGTACCGGTCTTGGTGCAGCGCCCACCGACCAGACCCATCACCGCCTTGCGATTGCGATAGAGCGAGGTTCCGGGCTGCTTTTCATCCATCTCGGCTCGCATGCCCTTTTCTAGATCCAGAAGGCCGCGATGGAACAGGAAGCGGGTATAGTTGGTGTCTTGACGGGCGCGGGCCAGATGTCCGGCCACGCCGAGCTGTTCGGGTGGGCGGCCAACAGCGTCCGTGGCTTGGAACAGGAGCACGTCCGCCCCCTGCCCAAAGCCTGCCAGCAAGATCTTATCGCCGGGCTTGGCCACTTCTAGGGCT
>CAISGS010000495.1 GCA_903884915.1 uncultured Caulobacteraceae bacterium
AGCCCTAAGGCGGCTGAACGTTCGGAAGAGCCCGGTCAGATGCTCGCCGTTCTGGTCGAAAATGATCCCTTCTTGGGCCGTCTCCTGACCGGCCGCGTTGAGGCGGGCCGTATTAAGCCGGGCATGGCGATCAAGGCTTTGGCGCGAGACGGCACTGAAATTGAGCGTGGCCGCGTCACCAAGATCCTCGCCTTCCGGGGCCTGAAGCGCCAGCCCATCGACGAGGCCGAAGCCGGTGACATTGTCGCCATTGCCGGTCTGTCCAAGGCGACCGTCGCTGACACCATCTGCGATTTCAGCCTGATGGAAGCTCTGCCCGCACAGCCCATCGATCCGCCGACCATCTCCATCACCGTGTCTGTGAACAATAGTCCGCTGGCAGGCCGTGAAGGCGACAAGGTGCAAAGCCGCGTCATTCGTGACCGCCTGCTGCGCGAAGCTGAGTCCAACGTGGCCATCAAGGTTGCGGAAACCTCGGATAAGGACGCCTATGAAGTGGCGGGCCGAGGCGAACTGCAGCTGGGCGTCTTGATCGAAAATATGCGCCGTGAAGGGTTCGAAGTGTCGATCTCACGTCCGCGCGTGGTCTATCGCAAGGATGAAGAGACCGGTAAGCGGATGGAGCCCATCGAAGAGGTCTTCATCGATGTGGACGAAGAATATTCCGGCATCGTGATTGAGAAGCTTTCGGCCCGTAAGGCTGAAATGACCGACATGCGCCCTTCAGGCGCGGGCAAGACCCGTATTGCCCTGATGGCCCCGTCGCGCTCGCTGATCGGTTATCAGGGTGAGTTCCTGACCGATACGCGCGGCTCCGGCGTTCTGAACCGCGTCTTCTCGCACTATGAGCCGCACAAGGGGGCCATTGAGGGCCGTCGTAACGGCGTTCTGATCTCCAATTCCGAAGGCGAAACGGCCAGCTACGCCCTGTGGAACCTCGAAGCGCGCGGCATCATGTTCGTGGGCGGCGGTGAAAAGACCTATCAGGGCATGATCATCGGCGAAAATAGCCGCTCTGACGATCTGGACGTTAATCCGCTCAAGGCCAAGCAACTGACCAACGTCCGCGCCTCGGGCAAGGATGAGGCCATCCGCCTGACCCCGCCGCGCCGTATGACCCTCGAACAGGCCATCGCCTATATTGAAGAGGACGAACTGGTCGAGGTGACGCCCAAGTCCATCCGCCTTCGCAAAGAAGTGCTCAACCCGTCCTTCCGCAAGAAGCGTATGCGCGAAGAATAGGGTCTGGCGACCTTTGAAATCCAAGTTTAACAGCCCCCTCGGGGGCTGTTTTGCTTTGGGGGCTTAGCCCCGTTTGGCGATCGCCCACTGCACGCCGACCACCGCGCCCTTAACCAGAGGTAAGAGGCAAAGGGTCAGAAAAATGACGGTCGGCATGGTTAGGGCAAGCACCTGCCCAACCGGCCACTTCCAGATGAACGGGAAGAACAGCATCGGCGCTATGATCAGGTGGCCGACCAGTAGGATGGTGAAATAGGGCGGTGCATCGTCTGCCGGATATTGCCCATTATCGTGCCCGCAGGCGTCACATTCGCTGCGCACCTTCAGGTAGCCTTGAAACAGGTTGCCATTGCCGCAGTTCGGACAACGGCGAAAAAGGCCCCGCTTTAGGCCGGTCGCTACGGTCTTATCGCCACTCATCGTCTGTCCTTCCACGTCTCACGTGGGTGATGTCGTGTCGATGGCCCCAGAGGTCAAGGCTCATGGATGCCCCTGTGACCTTTGGTCATGCCCCTGAAAGCTCTAGGGGCGAATGTAAGAAGGTTGTAAATAGCCCAAACGACCCGCTCTCAAGGACTGGACCATGTTCAATCGCCGCGTACGCCTTGTATTTCTCATCGCGCTTTTGGCCCTGCCCACCCTATTGGTCAGTCCCGCTCTAGCCAGCGGCGGCGGACATGGAGGCGAGAACAAGAATAGTGGCAGCACGCCCTATGTTCGGATGCGGGCCCTCAACGTCAATATTTTGCGCAGTTCGGGCGCGCGGACCGTGGTGACGCTGGAGGTCGGTCTGTTCGTGAAAGACCCTAACCTATTGAAGCGCACAGACGCCTCTATCCCGAGGCTTCAGGCGGCCTTTGGCCAAGTCATTCAGGGCTATATGGTCGGATTGCCTGTCGGGACCATCCCCAATGCTGATTATGTTGCCCAGTTACTGCAAAAGGAAACCGACCGGGTCGTGGGTCAGCGCGGGGCCAAGCTTCTCTTGGGCACGATCATCATCAACTAGGCGGCTAAACCGTCCATAAATAGCGCCAAGGCCACATCCAGCGCGCTAACCCCATCGGCGTCGTGCGTGGTGAGGACGACCTCGACACGGTTATAGACATTGAACCATTCCGGATGATGGTCCCGTTTCTCAGCCTCTAGCGCTACCCGGGTCATAAAGCCAAAGGCGGCGTTGAAATCCTTGAACCGAAAGGTCTTGGATATGGCGTCGCGGCCCTCGACCTCTTGCCAGCCGGTCAGTTGACTTAGCGCCGCGGCGGCACCGATCTTGCTAGGCAGGGTCAAGCGGCTGCCCCCTCAAAGGTCAGGCCGACAATGGCGGAAAGGTCGCGCAGAAGTTGGCCTTCGTTCGAGACCTTGATCGCCTTCATGCCCAAGGCGGCGGCAGGCTTACAATTGACACCAAGATCGTCGAGATAGACGCAGGCCGAGGGGGCCACATCCAACTGCGCGCACATCATCTGATAGATGCGGGGGTCTGGCTTGCGGACCCCGGCCTTGGAGCTTTCGATCACCGCGTCGAACTGGGTCATGATGCCCGCGAC
>CAISGS010000496.1 GCA_903884915.1 uncultured Caulobacteraceae bacterium
TATCAAGAGCAGGCGCGTAAGGCTCGCAACGCAACCTTCTTGGCCGATCTTCGTAAGAATTATCGCATTGAAATCAGCGGCATACCTCATACTGTTCTTAATCAGCCTGAGGCCAATTGACCGCGAGAGGCGCTTTTTCTCAGCCTAGTTGAAGCTGTCGGTCAGCCATTTAGACGCGATATCGACAGGCATGGCCTTGGCCCAGAGATAACCTTGGCCAAGCTCGAAGCCCATGTCGGTGAGGGCCTTGAGCTGTTCTGGTGTCTCAACCCCCTCGGCAACCACATCAAGTCCGCAGGCCTTGCCAAGGGCCAGAACCGTTTCGCACAGGGCGTCGGCCTGACGATCCTGTCCAATCAGTTTTACGAAGCTCTGATCGACCTTGATGATGTCGAAGGGCAGGGAGCGGAGGTAGTTTAGCGAGGCGTAGCCGGTCCCAAAGTCATCGAGTGCCAGTTTAAGGCCCGCCTTATGCAGTTCCATCAGCGCGCGGCGACCAGCGCCATCGCCGTCCAGCCACTGGCTTTCCGTAAGCTCAAGGCAAAGCCGCGTCGGATCGGCACCAAACCGGGCGAGGATGTCGAGAATCTGTTCCGTGGTCCCAACCTTCAACAGTTGAGCGACGGAAATGTTGACGTTGACCGAAAGCCCCTTAAGGGGGTCGCTGGGATCTGCCACCGCCTTACAGGCGGATTCAAACATCTTCAAACCGATGCGGTGAATCTGACCGGTCTCTTCCGCAACTGTGATGAGATCTTGAATTGGAACGGTTTTCAGCTTTTCATCGGTAATCCGCATCAGCGCTTCGAAGCCTTTGGCGCGCCCTGTCGTAAGGTTCATGATCGGCTGATAGAAGGGCTGAATGGCATCAGTCTCGTGAGCCTGGTCCAGCAACTTGCGGATATTGCGATGACTTTTCGCGCGTGCTGCGAGGCTTTGGTCAGCGATTATAATTTTATCACCGCCCAGCCGCTTGGCGTCGCGCGTGGCCTCATCGGCCATCACAATGATCATTTCTAAGTCACTGGTATCGTTGTCATAGGTTGATAGACCACAGGAAAAGGTGATTTGAAGATGGAGTTCGGCCATCTCAAATCCGACAGCCATATCATTCGCCAGATCTTCGATCAGGGATTTTGCTTCGTTGATCGGGAGGGGCAGAAAGGCCACAAACTCGTCGCCGTCAAACCGAACCATCAGTTCAGCACAATCCAGCCGTTGCTGGATGAGTTTCGCGACCTGGGCGAAAATCACATCACTTTGCGCATGACCAAACTGCTGCCTTAATCTTTTAAATCGATCGAGATCGATGAAGGCTAAGGTGAGGGGAGATCCAGTACTGACGGCGCGATTGACAATATCTTCGCCCTGCTCGATCAGAAGGTTACGGTTGCCGAGCCCGGTGTGAGCATCGTGAGTGGCCAGATAACGAGACCGTTCCTCATCGCGATGACGCTCGGTGGCGATGGTCGCGAGTTGGTGAAAATCCTGCGCAAACGAGATGTCGATCGCCCGCTCAGCCGACCAGGTGGTCGGATAGTACATGCCGAAAACCCCGAGCAAGGACCCATTGCGTTCATCAATAAGGGGCGTCGACCAGGCTGAGCGAATGCCATATTCCTTGCACAGCCCGACAAAATCGATCCACAGCGGGTCCTCGAACACATCCACACTGATGATCGGTTCACGGGTAAAGGCGCAGGTTCCGCAGCTTCCCATATTGGGACCAGGGACCATCCCCTCAACGATTTCGGCAAAGGAGTTGGGTAGGCGACCATAGCCGCCCGCGCGAAGAACCTGGGCCACGGGATCGAAATAGAGGATAGAGGCCGACATGTCCGGAAAGGCTTCTTCGGCGAGCCGCGCGATTTCCGATAGGGTTTCTTTGAGCGATGCATTGCGCGCAACCAGCTCAAGAACCCGCTGTTGCCCTTGAAGCAGGGCCTCTGGGCTGATGAGGCGACCCTTGAGCGACTCTAAACTGGCCCTCAGACGATTTTGACCATCCCGCAAGGCCTTTGGCGATAGGGATATACTGGAATTCGCGGATAGGTTCATGGTCGGCGCGCCTCTGTTGAGCGCATCCAAATCGTTACGAACCTTAGTTGTCAATATTAAAGCTCTAAAATACGGTATTCCTTATATGCCGAGCCAGTTATTTTTGGAATCTGGCCATTAAGGGTTGACGCGAACTATTCGCGATCAGTGCCGATTAGAATGGATTTTCCCGTTGCGCCAGGTTGGAAACTCAAAACCAAGAGATAAATCCCGAGGAAAGCGGAGCCGAGGAAAAAGGCTAAGACCGCCAATCCAAGACCTTTGGGGCTGAACCGGTTGCGCCATGCGACCCACACCGCAGATAGGCTTAGCATGAACATGAAGTCGAGGTTGAATTGCCCGGGCCATTGTAACTTGGCCATATCCCCGAAAAAGACTTGGAACAGGGTAAGGCCGTCTGTGCTGAGGACCTTACCAGTATAGGCCGATAGGATGATCAGGATCAGACCGAGCATCACGCGAAAAGCCAACATTGTCTCATCCTTCTGTGTCGTCAGAGCCGTAGCCTAGGGCCGCTCCATGGGCGGTGGCAATAACCTTCGAGGTTATGGCTGGCGTCAATCCTCTGACGGCGGCGGTCCCAGCACCGTATCTGCCCAAGGCGCGCGATCTTCCTTTCCACCGAAAAAGTCCGGATCAAGGATCGCGTCCTTCATCGACACCTGCACGCTCGGTCCGCGAGGAAAGGCGGTGAGAGCGGCAGAAAGCGTCTTGACCAGTTCTGGGCGGCTTTGGGCGAGGTCGGTTTTTTCGCTGGGGTCCTGCTCAACATTATAGAGCGCCTCAGGGGCACCATCGATGCGAACCAGTTTCCACGGATAGCGATAATAGGCCTCGTCTTGACCCAGACCCTTAGTGGCCTGGATGACATAGTCCGATACGGGCAGGGCTTTGGCCTTGGTGAGGGCGGGCCACAGGCTCCGCCCATCCAACCGCGTCGGAACCTTTAGCCCAGCGCCCTGTAGCAAGGTCGGCAAAACATCCTGCGCGGTGATCATCTGGGCCGACGTCTTCGGGGAAAGCTTTCCTTGCCAATAGACGAAGGAGGGGACCCGCGCGGCGCCTTCATAGACCGTCGCCTTGGCACCTTTGAGCGGCAGATTGTCAGACCCACCTTCAATATTATTGACCCTCATGAACTCCATAAAGTGCGGCGTCAATTTGGTTCCGGCCGCCGCCTCCATCTTGGCGATCTGCTGTCCGAGGACGGTAAAGGATGGCGGCGGCGAAGCGATCAGGCCGCCATTGTCGCTCATGAACCAGATGATCGTATTGTCGAGCATGCCTTCGGACTTCAGCGTGTCGACGAGCCGACCAATGGCCAAGTCCAATTCCGTCACCATGGCCGCATGGACGCGTCTGTGCGGGTTCTTGATGTCCGCATATTGCGCGATGGCCGCTTCGGGGGCCTCGTTCGGCAGGTGCGGTGCGCCAAAGGCCGCGTAGAGCATCAGGGGGCGGCTCTTGTTGCGGCCGCGAACCAGCTTGATGGCCTCGGTCGCGATGAGATCGGTGGAATAGCCCTCTTCGCGCAGGGTCTTGCCATTGCGCTGCCAATCAAGCCCACCTCCGTGGACGTGGTCCCAATAGCCAATACCGCCGTTCAATGACCCATAGAACTGATCGAACCCACGTTCAGTCGGTAGGTAGGCCCTCTGACGCCCCCCCAAGTGCCACTTACCGGTCAAAAAGGTCTGGTAGTTGGCCTCTTTGAGATATTGCGGGAGCAGCTTTTCGCTCAAGGGCAGGCCAGTTGGTGCGATCTTAGACAGGGGCTGAACCACGCCCAGTCTCATCGGCGAGCGGCCCGTCATCAGGGCTGAGCGGGTGGGGCTGCAGGTTGGCTGTGCGTAGTAGCGATCCAAGATGACGCCCTTAGCGGCTAGGGCATCGATGTTCGGGGTCTTGATCTCACCGTCGTGATAGCCGACGTCGCGCCAGCCCATATCGTCGGCAAGGATGATGACGATGTTGGGGTGGCTCAGAGCCGCCGTTTCGCTGCTGCTGACATGCGGGGACATTGAGGCTGCAGTCGTGCTCTGTGTCTGACAGCTGGAAAGGCTGACCATGGCCGCGATGGCCATGAGGCTCGCTGCCGTTTTTGAACCAATCATCCTATCCCCCTTGTTGGCCCATAAACCGACCTTGGAGTACCATAAAATGACAGAGCCCTCAATTCCAAGGCCAATCTATCTTCTGTGGTCATTTATCGCGCGGCTTCAACCAGACGCTGGAGCGATGGGACGAAGAGGATTAGGAGATCGGCTGGTGGCTGCTCCTTCGACGACAGGCCCGCAAAGATGGTCGCTGACGCCTTTTCAGCAGCGGCTTGCTTGGCCAAAGCCGCCTCGGCGCGCTGGGTCCAGTCTGTAGCCGAAGGGGTTTTGGTCTCAATGGCGGACAGGGCCTCAAGCCCAATCTGTGACAGGTCATGAATGTCCGCGGTGATCGGCGAGGCCTCTGCCAAGGCGGGGTTGGTCGCGGCAAGCGCGCTGACGCCTGACGCTATATCCTTCCAAGCTTGAAGCTGGTCTCGCAGGGACTGGGCGCTCGTGACATCGCCGGCCAATAGCCCATCCACCGAGCGGTCAAATCGGGTGACCTCGAAACTGTCCGCCGCCGCAATATCTGCGAGCCCTTTGAAATCCTGCGGTGGGAAGGCCTTGAAGGTCAAAAGGCCCCGCAAGACATGGTTATGGGCGTGGTTGCGCAAAGGCGCGACGAGATCGAGGAACCCCCTGACCGTGTCGGTTCCCGTGGGAGCAAGGTTTGCGATCATGGCCGCCCGTTTCGCCTCGTCCTTTAGGCCGGAGCGCCGCAATCCCTCTTGGACGATATACAGGCGACGATAGAGATCGGCCTCATCACGCACCTCGGCCGGGGACCAGAGACGCTCTGCCACAGCGGCGGCGCGGGGCCATAGCCTTTGGTCGAGGATCTCATCAGTAACCAGCTCTGACCAGAGGGCGGCCTCTCCGCCCAGCACCAGAGTCTTTTGGGCTTCCGTCAGTTTGAGGTCTGGGTTCTTGACCATTTCGTCCGCGAGGCGAGGGCCAAAGATCGGATGTTTACGCACCGTAGCGGTCTGTTCGGGGTTCAGACCGCTGGCGGCGGGGTCTTGAGGATCGACCCGGTAGGCGCTAATGGCGGGCTCCAACAGGTCCAGATAGTAGCCAGCCGAGACGATGACCGGGTGGCCCAAGGCGGTGGCCTTGGCCATAGAGCCTGACCCACGCCAAGCTTGGATGACCGTATCCTTGCCCGTTTCGACCCGTCCAATCTCTTCCCAGCCAATGACGATCTTGCCGCGACGTCGCAGTTGGGCGCTCAGTTGATCGTGGAAATAGCCTTCCAACTCGACCTTAGACTTGAGGACCTTGGCGGCCATGAAGGCTTGGATCTGCGGGTTCTTGGCCCAATGTTCCCCGGTGACCTCATCGCCGCCGACATGGAAATAGGGATCTGGAAACAGGCCCGCCATCTCACCGAACAGACCATCGAGAAAGGCGTAGGTCTCAGGGATCGTGGGGTTGAGCGCCGAGTTCATGGCGCTGATATAGTTGGCACCCGCCGTTGGCCCGGAGGCCAGTTCTGGATAGGCGGTCAGGATGGCCAGGGTGTGACCGGGCACATCAAATTCCGGCACGATGCGAACACCGCGATCGCGGGCATAGGTCACCAGGTCTCGGATCTCGCCTTGACTGTAATATTGGCCGTGAGCGCCCACCTCATGAAGTTTGGGATAGAGGCGGCTTTCGACGCGGAAGCCTTCATTGTCGCTGAGATGCAGGTGAAGGACATTGAGCTTGACCTGCTCCATCGCATCGATCTGCCGCTTGAGACTGTCAAGGCTCATAAAGTGGCGCGCCACATCGATCATGATCCCGCGCCAGACAAATCGGGGCGCATCTTGGATCGTGCCAAGCGCGAGGTGAGGGCCGCCTGGCCCGTCAATCACGGCCTGACGCAGGCTGGCGAGGCCGTAGAGCACGCCTGCTGGCCCATCGGCGACCAGGTGAACCCGCCCGGCCTTGAGGGTCAGGCTATAGGCCTCCTTTTGGGTTGGCTGCAGAAACCCGGGATCGTCTGAGCGGCACTCAATGATCAGGACAGCGCGTGGACCGGGGCTTGTCACCGTCTTGAGGCGGCTGGTCCAGCTCTGTTTAAACCGCTCGGCGGCGCGGGTCAGGAGCGGGCTGCGATGGCCGCGCCACTCGATATTAAAGCTGCGAGGCAGGGCATCTGAGCTGGCGGTGATCTGGCTGGCGCGAGGAACCGGCAAGAAGGCGCTTGGACCTTGCGGCGCGGCTTGGGCATGAGGGGTCATGGAAAGGGCTGCCAAGGCTAAGAGCATTAATGCGACGGGATGTTTGCGGTTGGACCTAGTCATGGGTCACCGTCTTGGCTTGGGTCCGCTCCGATAGGGTCAGATGACCGCGCCAGCCATAGTGGAAGATGACCAGATAGCAGGGGATGGTCAGGGCCGCGAAGACCAGTTGAAAGTCGTAATGTTGTTTAAGTAGGGCAAAGGCTTGAGGAATAATGGCCCCGCCCGCTATGCCCATGATCAGGAACGCTGACCCGGTTTCGGTCAAGCGACCAAGGCCGCGAACCGCCAGCGGGAAGACAGCTGGCCAGACCATGGCATTGGCAAGGCCTAAGGCTGCGACGAACCCGACCGAGACATAGCCCTTGGTCAAGGCCGCGCCGACCGCCAAGGCCAGACCCAGCAGCGCCGAAAGTCGCAGATAGGCCTGCTGCGAGATGAACCGCGGCGTAAAGATTAGTCCAAGAATATAACCAACCAGCATGGCCCCTAGCGTCCAAGAGGTCATGAATTTGGTCTGCTCCAAAGGCAGACCAAAGCCGCGCCCATAGGTGCCGATGGCGTCTCCTGCCAGCACCTCGACACCGACATAGACAAAGAGGCAAAGGACGCCGAGCCAGAGATGGCGCGCTTGGGCAAATCCAAGACCTTCAGTGTCATCTGGCGCGTCAGAGGCTGTGGGATTGGCCTCCGCGGGATGGATGTCTGGGAGGGGAGAGATCAGTGCCAGCAGCGCCACGGCGATCAGCAGGCCTGAGGCGATGAGATAGGGCGCATGGATGTTGGCTGCGAAACTGTTGAGTAGCTGCTCGCGGGCGGGCCCTGTGGCGCTGTGAAGCTGCACAGTGAGGCGATCCACATCGTGCAGGACAAACAGGCCAATCAGGATCGGAGCGAGGACGCCTGCCAGTTTGTTGCAGATGCCCATCAGGGCGATGCGTTGGGCTCCGCTCTCAATGGGGCCAAGGATGCTGACATAGGGATTGATGGCCGTCTGGAGCAGCGCCAAGCCCCCGCCGAGGGTGAAGAGACCCGTCAGCGCGCCGGGATACCAACGCCGCGTGGCGAATTCGGCAAAAGCGGCCGCACCGAGTGCCATCAGGATCAGGCCTGCGGATAGGCCCTTCTTTAGGCCCAGACGACGATGGATGGCTGAGGCGGGCAGGGCAAAGAAGAAATAGGACAGATAGAAGACCATCAGGATCAGAAATGAGTTCACATCGTCGAGGTCGAAAGCTAACCGCACAAAGGTAATGAGCGGTCCATTGAGCCAAGTGAACAGGCCGATGATGAAGAACAGGCCGCCGACAATCGAAATGGACTGGATATAGGCACCGCGTGCGGGCGTGGCTGTGGCCATCGGCGTGATCTTCCCTAATGAGCGCATTTTTGAGTGCCGCTATTGTCTTCAAGCTGTCCGGTCTCGGTGGATCTGTCGAGGCCCGATATAAGTTATTGACAAGATCCTCAGCTTTTCTAAGCCTAAAACTGCAAGTTCATTAGGGCGAACACCATGACCACTGACGTCAAAATCACCGATGCGGGCCATGTCCGCACCATCCTTCTGAACCGCCCTGAAAAGAAGAATGCCCTCAGCGATCAATTGGCTTGGGGCGTGGTTGAGGCCATCGAAGAGGCGGCGCGCGATGATAATGTCTGGGTTATTGCCTTGACCGGGAGCGGCGACTCCTTCTGCGCGGGCCTAGACCTTTCAGCGCCGGAGAAATTTTCGCCCCTGACGGCTCAGTCGGCGCAGTTGGACGATATCCACTGGGTGGGCCAGTTTCTGCTGTCGATGCGCAAGCGCTGCGATAAGCCTATTGTTGGCGGCATCAATGGTGTGGCGGTTGGGGCGGGTTTGGGCCTCGCCATGGCCACCGATGTTCGTTTGATCAGCCGTAGCGCCCGGCTGATGGCGGGCTATACGCGCATTGGCGGCTCACCCGATGCAGGCCTGACCATCACCCTGCCTCAGGCCATGGGCTATGAGCCCGCCCTGCGGTTTATGATGGAGAACCGAACGGTTATTGGCGACGAGGCGGTTGCCCTCGGCATGGCCGGTGAGGCGGTAGACGCGGACCGGATTACCGAGCGCCTCGCGGAATATTGCGAAGAACTGTGCCAATGGTCGCCCATCACCCTGCGCCTGCTCAAGCGCGGCATGACCAAGTCGCTCGAGACCTTAGATCTGGAGCAGCAGCTTCGCTATGAGCTGACCAATATCCGCATGGCCTTTGGAAGTGATGATGGAAAAGAAGCCCGTAAGGCCTTCTTTGAAAAGCGTAAACCCAATTTCACAGGCCGCTGAAAAGCGGACTAGTTGTCCGCCAAGCTGTCCGCGATCTGTTTGATCTTTGGCAGGATTTCGAGGAAGGCGGCGGCGATGTCTGGGTCAAAATGCTGACCGGCGCCCTTGGTGATGATGTCGACCGCCACCTCGTGTGCCATGCCGTCCTTGTAATAGCGCCGACTGATCAGGGCATCATAGACGTCTGCGACAGCCATGAGGCGGGCGGAAATGGGGATGTCATCGCCCTTTAGGCCCTGAGGATAGCCTGAGCCGTCCCATTTTTCTTGGTGCGA
>CAISGS010000497.1 GCA_903884915.1 uncultured Caulobacteraceae bacterium
AACCGCGATCTAACCGGCCGCTTTGGCAGTGCCACCTACGCCTTCGAAGAACTGGTCGCCGATATGGGAGCGGCCTTCTTAGGTCAGCGCCTCGGGCTTCGTCCTGATCATATCGAAGATCACGCTTCCTATATCGCCAGCTGGCTCAAGGCTCTCAAAGACGATAGCCGCATGGTGCTTAAAGCTGCCTCCCTAGCTCAAGCCGCAACGGACTTCCTCTGGACCAAATCCGGTCTTGGCCAGCTAGATCTCGAGGTGGCCGCCTGAGCCGGCCAAGGGCGCGCTTAGCTGCGCGCCCTCTGCGGCTGGTTCGGGGTCAGGTCTCTGTTGAAAGGGGCTCAAAGCAAAAGAGCCAGCCGTTTATTCTAAGCAGCTCACCGGTTTCTAGGCATGTGGCCTCAAAGGTAGCGTCCAGATCCGCATTTGGCGCATAGGCCAATTCAAGATCATATTGTGCTGAAATGGCAAAGGTCAGGAGCGTATGGCCCCGCGACGTGGCCATCGCCAGCGGTGTGTCGATGGGTGACATTAAGCTCATCCCCAAACCCCTAATGAAACTTGCCAGGTGAGGTGGGGCGCTCGCGGTCAGGCCCAAAGGCTGCCCAGTCTCGCGCCCTAGCATCTCGCGCGCGGGTGGTTTCCTCCGCTGGCTGCGGTTGGCTTGGCTCAAGACTGACAGCGTGACCGGCAAAGAGCTTTAAGAGCTCTTGGCCGCTAATGATCCGAACAAGGCCGCATTGGCGGTCCATTGATCGTAGGCGCTTTGGTGTTTTGCCCGTGTGGACAAACAGACCTCGCGCCCTGGACCTTTGGCATATGGCTTCAAAGGTCCAGACATGATCTGGCTTTATCAAGTTCGAGTAGCGTTTGGCCTGTATCAGCCATAGTTCGCCCTCGTGGAAAAACTGGCCGTCGATCCCGCCGTCGCCAGAATATCGTCTGGATCTTGTGACCTTGATCTGTCGCCGCTCAAGCTCTGATAGGATCATCTCTTCGAACCGATAGGGATCGACTTTTCTCAAATAGGCAAAGACCCGACCTGGGTTTTCAAGTGGGACCATAGAGCGAATGAGCTCAAGGTCAGCCCTTGAGCGCTTTTGATTATATTGGTGTCTGCGTTCGGCCTTGGTTTGGCCAAGCCGCCGAAAAGCGCCGACTTTGCGCAAGCCCAAGAATGAAACGATCAGCAGTGTCGCGAGGAGAAATAGCGGCCATGGCCTAGTCAGGCTGCTCAGCACAGCATGAGCTAGTTCTGGGGTCAGTAGCTTGGACGCGACCAAGTCAGTCGCCGTCTCAAGGGGCGCAGTTAGAGGGGAATTGGTCATTCTGCTTCCTCGAATTTTTGGAAGCAGGGATCGGGCTCACGGCATCCCTAGATTGGCATAGGTGCTTGCAAGATACTAGGCCATGGTCGTGTTCTGGCGAGCGAGGAAGGCTCAGGGCAGGGCGGTCTAGCTGTCGGCTACCCCGCCTTCGCGCTTGCGCGGCGGCTTGTCTTCGTTGCTATTAGGTTTGCCACTCCACGGTTGGACAGTGTCAAGTACAAGTTGACTTTTGCTCAACCGAAGAGCTAAAACGTTTTTGTCCATAAAGAGCATTATGAGCTTGGCTTCACCTGCACATTGGCCCGCTCAATCGGATGGATAGCTTGGTAGGAAGCTATTGGCAGGACACTAATGGTGGTTTCCGACCCCCGCCTTATCGGCGCAGCTAAGGAAACGCTTCTACTGCCGACGTCTAATTAGCGAACGGTGCCCACGCGGGTGCCGTTCGCGTTATTTTTGGAATAGGCTGTGAGGATCGAATAAAAGGGATCCTCGTTTGGGTCGCGTGGTCGTCGCAACTCTAAGACTGCTGTACCGTGAGGACTTCTTACGACCGTCAGTTTTTGATCTTGCCGGATTTGCGAGAACTCGCAATGAACTCCCGCACCCGCATGAATAATCCGAGACACATAAGCTGGAACGTCAACTTTACTACTAAATCCCGCGCTACGCATTTCATTTTCGTGAGCAATCCAGATATGCTCAACACCATAGCCTTTGTTAACGGCAATATGTCGTCCTTGAAGTAGAAAAATCTCTCCTCCTGGTATTGTGCTCCATCTCGATTGTTTAGGGATTTCGATTAACCCAAAAATCAATGTTCCAGTTTTTGGATTAATTAATCTCGTATTTTTCACAGCTGTCTCTGTTATTTACGTTTCTATAGATAAATTTTTTATCAGAGTTCACCTCAGTTGCCGTATATATGGTGGAATATTACAAACCTATCTGAGTAACCAAATACTACCTGAATTGCCTGCAAAATTTCATGGTCGCTATACAACCCAAAAGTCAATCAATGAGGTGTCTTAATCTGCAGATAATAAGGTAGCGTCTGCAAAAGGTCAAACCTCAGGTTAAACTCTGAAACTCTTTGGGGGGAAGCGTCCCCCTAAGCCTGAGCCCCTAGTCTCTGGCTACCCCCTCAACGGGGGATACCCCCGTAACACCCCCATGCAATTGACCCTTCGGGACATTGTTTATGCGTCTGTCCAAGAGGGTGGCTTCGTCCAGCAGCCTTTGATTGAGGCCGTCGGGCTTGGATCCGTGTAGGCATTGATCCTGCAGTGCCGGCCGATAGGCTCAGCGTCAGTTGGTGCATGAGGCGCTGAAGTTAGGTGACTATGGCCGAGTCTGATCTGTCGGCACGGCTCATCACAAAGCTGGATCTATAGAGACACAGATCCCATCAGGCCTGATCGATCGACCTTGCAAGAGACCGAATGACGAGCTGGGGCAGGGGGGTGTCTTGCGCGCCATGGCCTTTTGGCTTTCGAGAGCACGTCAGTGAAGCAAGCTCAGCGCCTCACGTCAGCTTGTGGGGTGAAGGACGCCTCAGGAGCGGCCTGTTCAAAGGGTCATAGGGTGGCCGTTTTCCGATCACCGAGGCGGGCCATCAGCCAGCTCAGGCGGGGAGCCGCAAACATCACTTTTAACCTACGCCGGGTCGAAACCTTCCCCAAATCAACCCTGCGGGCGATCTTTTGCGCTGGACCCTCCGTCTTTCGGCCTTTGGCCTGCCAAGACGGTTTCCAGCAAGATCGAATTTTGGTCGGTCCCTTATTCCCGTCGTTTGGCGGTCTCGTGATCGCGGCAGTGCCCGCGAGCCGGCCCAGATTGTCTGGCCGGTGAGACAAGAGGAAACGACCATGATGAACCGCGTTGAACTGATCGGCCGCCTCGGCGACAACCCCCTAATGCGCGACATGAAAAACGGCGAGCGCGTCTGCGTCATGCGACTGGCCACCAGTGAAAGCTGGAAAGACGCCAACGGCGAGCGCAAAGAACGCACCACCTGGCACACCGTCGAAGTCTTCGGCAAAGGCAAGGTCAATGCGATCGAGAAGAGCCTGAAGAAGGGATCCTTGGTCCACATCGACGGTCAGCTTCGCTACGATGAGTTTGAGACCGACGGGATCAAACAGATCCGGGCCAAGATCACCATCAGCGGCCCCAAGCACCAGATCATCTTCCTCGACAAGAAGCCTACCGAGCAGGCTCACGAGGAGGCAAACGACTAAGACATAGCCCTAGCCAGCCCCCCTGAAGCCCCAGGGGGGCTTTTTCCTGTTCCTTGACACACGAGCCACCAAACAAGATCACGCTGCGCCCTGCGGGCTTGCTAGAGGCGTGCCTGCTGGCCGCAGGCACAGGGCGCGCACGTCGTCTTCGCATCTTGTCATGGCAGCCCAAAGGTCAACGGCGATGCCGTTCCCCTGGCGCGCTCATCGCGCGCTGCGGTGACCGATGGGCACCCAGCCATGGACTGATGCTCCATCGCCGATCGCTAGGATCGGTCTTTGGAGATCTATCATGGGCAATAGCTACAAATTCAACACCGCCGATTACGAAGAGGTCCTTGTCGAGGCCGGTCTTGATAAACCCCTGGCGAAGGCGCATCGTGTGGCT
>CAISGS010000498.1 GCA_903884915.1 uncultured Caulobacteraceae bacterium
CGGCTTTGCAGGGCCTGGGCCTCATAGGCCTCCTGCCAGTCGGTTGGGCCGTTCGAGCTAGAGATCTGCACCGCCGTCACCTTATATTCCGGGCAGTTGGTGGCCCAGTCGGAGAAGTCGGTGGTGATCACATTGGCCTGGGTCGAGGGGTGGTGGAAGGTCGTATAGACCACCCCCGGTGCCACGCGATCGGTGATCTGGCAGCGCAGGCTGGTCTCGCCCGAACGGCTGGCCAGCTTGATCCAGTCGCCGTCCTTCAGACCCCGTGTTTCAGCGTCGAAGGGATGGATTTCGAGCAGGTCTTCTTGGTGCCAAGCCACATTGGCCGTGCGCCGCGTCTGGGCCCCGACATTGTATTGCGACAGCACCCGTCCCGTGGTCAGCAAGAGCGGGAAGCGCGAGCCGGTCCGCTCTTCGGTGGCGATATAGTCGGTCAGGACAAAGAGGCCCTTGCCCCGGGCAAAACTGTCCAGATGCATGACGGGCGTACCTTCGGGAGCCGCTGCGTTGCAAGGCCACTGCACGGAACCGAGCCGATCAAGCGTTGGATAGGAGACACCGGCAAAGGACGGGGTGGTGGCGGCGATCTCATCCATGATCTGGCTGGGGTGGCTATAGGCCATCGGAAAGCCCAGCGCATTGGACAGAAGCTGCGTGATCTCCCAGTCGCCATAGCCGTTCTTGGGAGCCATGACCTTGCGCACCCGCTGAATCCGCCGCTCGGCATTGGTGAAGGTGCCGTCCTTTTCGAGGAAGGTCGAGCCGGGCAGGAAGACGTGGGCGTAGTTGGCGGTCTCGTTCAAGAACAGGTCCTGCACGACCACGCAGTCCATGGCCGCTAGGCCTGCGGCGACATGATGGGTGTCGGGATCGGACTGCAGTATATCTTCGCCCTGCACATAGAGGGCGCGGAAACTGCCATCTTGGGCCGCATCGAGCATGTTGGGGATGCGCAGACCCGGTTCGCGCTCCAGCTTAACGCCCCAGAGGTCCTCGAACAGCTCACGCGTGGCGTCGTCCGAGACATGGCGATAGCCGACAAACTCGTGCGGGAACGAGCCCATATCACAGGCCCCCTGCACATTGTTCTGACCGCGCAGGGGGTTCACCCCGACGCCTTCACGGCCAAGATTGCCCGTCACCATGGCCAGATTGGCGATGGCCATGACCGTGGTTGTGCCTTGGCTGTGCTCGGTGACGCCCAGTCCATAATAGATCGCGCCATTCCCGCCCGTCGCATAGAGCCGAGCGGCAGCGCGCAGCTCATCTGCGAGCACGCCCGTCAGGGCCTGCGTCTCCTCAGGACTATAGCGCGGATCGGCCACGAAGCTGGCCCAAGCGGCATAGGCGTCAAGGTCGCAGCGCTCGCGGATGAAGGCCTCGTTGGCTAGGCCCTCGGTGACAATGACATGGGCCATGGCGGTTAAGACCGCGACATTGGTTCCCGGCGTCAGGGGCAGGTGGTGCGCGGCTTCAATATGGGGCGAGCGGACAATGTCGGTGCGGCGCGGATCGATCACGATCAGCTTGGCACCCTGACGCAGACGTTTCTTCATGCGCGAGGCAAAGACCGGATGGCCATCGGTCGGATTGGCCCCGATCAACAGCATGACGTCGGTGTGCTCGACCGAGTCGAAATCTTGCGTGCCTGCCGAGGTGCCAAAGGTGGTCTTCAGGCCATAGCCGGTGGGCGAGTGACAGACCCGCGCGCAGGTGTCGACATTGTTATTGCCAAAGCCGGCCCGGACCAGCTTTTGCACCAAGAAGGTCTCTTCATTGGTACAGCGCGAGGAGGTGATGGCTCCAACCGCGTCCTTGCCATAGTCGCGCTGGATGCGTTTGAACTGCCCCGCCGTATAGGCGATGGCCTCGTCCCAACTGACCTCGCGCCAAGGATCGGTGATCTTGTCGCGGATCATCGGATTGAGGATGCGCTCGCGGTGGCTGGCATAGCCAAAGGCAAAGCGGCCCTTGACGCAGGAATGGCCGCGATTGGCCTTGCCGTCCTTATAGGGGACCATACGCACGACATCTTCGCCGCGCATCTCGGCCTTAAAGCTACAGCCAACCCCGCAATAGGCGCAGGTGGTGACCAGCGAATGTTCCGGCTGGCCCACCTCGATCACGGTCTTTTCGGTCAAGGTTGCCGTCGGGCAGGCCTGAACACAGGCGCCGCAAGACACACATTCGGACTCAAAGAACGGCTCGTCCATGCCCGCCGCGACCTTGGAGCCAAAGCCCCGGCCCTGAATGGTCAGGGCGAAGGTGCCCTGCACCTCGTCACAGGCCCTAACGCAACGCGAACAGGCGATGCACTTAGACGGATCGAAGGTGAAATAGGGATTGGACTCATCGGCCTCGGCGCACAGATGATTGTCGCCCTCATAGCCATAGCGCACTTCACGAAGGCCAACCTCGCCCGCCGTGTCCTGCAGCTCGCAATCGCCATTGGCCGCGCAGGTCAAACAGTCCAGCGGGTGGTCGGAAATATAGAGCTCCATCACCCCCTTGCGCAGGGTGCGCAGCAGCGGGGTCTGGGTCTTGACCGACATGCCCGGCGTCACCGGCGTGGTGCAGGAGGCGGGCGTGCCATTGCGGCCCTCGATCTCGACCAGACACATGCGGCAGGAGCCGAAGGCCTCGAGGCTGTCGGTGGCACAGAGCTTGGGAACCTTGACCCCCAGCTCCATCGCCGCGCGCATGACCGAGGTTCCGGCAGGCACCGTCACCTCGAACCCGTCAATGGTCAGGCTAACCTCGGCTTCGGCCTTGGAAGCAGGCGTGCCGTAATCGGTTTCTTTGATCAGCTGCATGGGTCTTTTCCTACTCAGCCGGGACTTTGGCATTGATGCCAGAGCCGTTAAAATCTTCTGGGAAATGGCGCACGGCGCTCATCACCGGATAGGGGGTAAAGCCACCCATCGCACAGAGCGAGCCATATTTCATAGTCTGACACAGGTCTTCGAGCACCGCCATATTGGCCGCGTGCTCGGTTCCGGCCAAGATCTTGTCGATGACCTCTACGCCTCGGGTCGAACCAATGCGGCAGGGGGTGCATTTGCCACAGCTCTCGATGGCGCAAAATTCCATGGCAAAGCGGGCCTGAGCCCCCATCTGGACGCTGTCATCAAAGACGACAATGCCGCCATGACCGATCAGGCCGTCGCGGGCGGTAAAGGCCTCGTAATCGTAAGCTGTATCAAACAGGGCCGGCGGGAAATAGGCCCCCAGAGGCCCGCCGCACTGCACTGCCTTGACTGGGCGGCCGCTTAAGGTGCCGCCTGCAACCGTCTCGATGATCTCGCCCAAGGTGATGCCAAAGGCGGCTTCGAACAGGCCGGTATATTTGGCATTGCCTGCAATCTGGATCGGCATGGTCCCGCGCGAACGACCCAGCCCATAGTCGGCATAGGCCTTGGCCCCCTTGGCGAGGATCACCGGCACGCTGGCAAGCGAGACCAGATTATTGATCACGGTCGGCTTGCCAAACAGGCCGATATGGGCCGGAAGGGGTGGCTTGGCCCGCACCATACCGCGCTTGCCTTCAAGGCTTTCCAGAAGGGCGGTTTCCTCGCCGCAGACATAGGCCCCGGCCCCGACGCGCAGTTCCAGATCAAACGACCGACCAGAGCCCAGAACATCAGGGCCGATCAGCCCAGCTTCGCGCGCGAGGATCAGGGCCTCGGTGAAGGTGACATTGGCGTGGGGATATTCTGAGCGCGAATAGACAAAGCCCTTGGTCGCGCCGACCGCAAGACCGGCAATGACCATGCCCTCGATCAGGCAGAAGGGATCGCCCTCAAGGATCATGCGGTCGGCAAAGGTGCCGCTGTCGCCCTCATCGGCATTGCAGACAATATATTTGCGGTCCGCCGCAGC
>CAISGS010000499.1 GCA_903884915.1 uncultured Caulobacteraceae bacterium
CTTTGCGCGGCTATTTATCGGCGGCGGTGAGGTCGATGGCGTGCGCCTTGTGAAGCCCGAAACCCTGGCCCAGATGACCACCAACCAGTTGACCGATGACCAGCGCGCGCGGGCTGAGATGCTGGGCATGCCCGTGTTCGACGCCCATGGCTTTGGCCGGGGTCTGGCCGTCGTGATGGATCCAGAACGCGCCGCCGCGACCCGCTGTAAGGGCGGGATTGGTACCGTTGGCTGGCCGGGGGCCTATGGCGGCTGGTGGCAGGCCGACCCGACCGATGGCTCAGTGATGATCTTTCTGGCCCATAATCTGTTCGAGCTGGAACAGTTGGAACTCGGGATCGGTCTTGGCGTCTATGGGGCCATTGTCGAGTTTCATGGCCTCGCCACCAAGCTAAAGACCGAAAGCGCCGCCTAGGCCTCTTCAGGCAAGAGTTCCGTATCGATCTGGGCCTGCATGGCCGGGGAGTAGCGCGGACCTGCGATGGCACCGGGCGCAAAGATGGCCTCGACCTCGGCTAGGACCTTTGGATCGATTGTAAGATGGGCGGCGGACAGGTCTTCGTCCAGATGGGCGATGCTGCGGGTCCCGGGGATCGGCACGATGGTCTCAGAGCGCGACAGGACCCAGCCCATGGACAGTTGGGCAGGCGTTAGGCCTGCGGTCTTGGCGACCTGCGTAAACCGCGCAAAGAGCTGGAGATTGTGCGACAGGCTCGGCTCTTGGAACCGGGGCATGAGATTGCGGATATCCCCGGCCTCATAGTTCGCGTCCCGCACGCCACCGGCCAAAAATCCGCGCGCGACCGGTGAAAAGGCAACGAAACCAACGCCAAGCTCTTGGCAGGCATCCAGTACGGCCACCTCAGGATTTCTGACCCAAGGTGAATATTCGCTCTGCATGGCGGCGATGGGATGGACCGCATGGGCACGGCGAAGGGTGGCCGCCGACATTTCCGACAGGCCAATCGCGCCGATCTTGCCTGCCTCCTTGGCACGGACCAAGGCCCCGACGGAGTCTTCGATCGGCACCTTTTTGTCTAGGCGGTGCATGTAATAGAGGTCGATATGATCGGTATTGAGCCGGACCAGCGCCTGATCCAGCGTCTTGGCAATGGCGTCAGGATGACCGTTCAAGATCCGCTGACCATCCTGCACATCAAGCACGCACTTGCTGGCCAGAACAAACGCGTTGCGGCGGTGTATGAGCGCCTTGGCCACCAGCCGTTCATTGTTGCCTTGGCCATAGATGGCGGCCGTATCGAAGAAGGTGACGCCCTCATCCAGCGCATGCTGCAACAGCCTGATAGCATCAGCCTCAGACGGCGGCGTGCCATAGGCGTGGTTGAGGTTCATACAGCCCAGACCAATGGCCGAAACCGATAGGGACCCGATTTGACGGATAGGAAGTGCGGCCACAGGTCTGTCCTTCAATCTGTTGCTAAGCGTAGAGCGAGAGATTGATCTGGCCTGTCACGGCAAGATTGGCAAGGGCAAGGGACGGTAACTAGAGCATCCAGCCGTGGGTGGTGTCCTGCTGGCCGGTGATCTGCAAGACGAAGTCTGCCACGCCGTCACCATTAACGTCACCGCTAAAGGTCGTGGTGTTGGTCGCCGCATCGTAGGTCAGGATCGCTTGACCGGCCTGCTTGGAAAAGGCGGTGACAAAGCTAAAGGCCTGATCGCCCGCCAGCGCACTATTGGCGTCGATGGCGGACAGGTCGATATAGTCAACGTCGGCCCAGCTAAAGTCCGTGATCCGGTCGGTCGCGGCGGATGTGCTATCGCTGGTCGCGGTGAAGATGAACCTATCCGCCCCCGCCCCGCCTGTCAGGCTATCCTTGCCGCCGCCGCCGGTGAGGAAATCCCTGCCCGCTCCGCCGGACAGGACATTGGCACCCGCATTACCGCCTATGATATTGTCCAGATCATTGCCGGTACCGTTGATCGCAGCTGTGCCGGTCAGGGTTAGGTTTTCGACGTTTGCGGCGAGGCTATAGGTCACGCTCGAATTGACGGTGTCCGTCCCTTGACTGGCCAACTCCGTCACCACATCCCCAGCATTATCAACGAAGTAGATGTCATCTCCCAAGCCGCCGATCATCGTATCGGCACCTGCACCACCGTCTAAACTATTGGCCGCGCTATTGCCGGTGATGGTGTTGTTGAGGCTATTGCCCGTACCATTAATGGCCGCTGCCCCGGTCAGGATCAAATGTTCAACATTGGCGCCCAAGCCGTAGCTGATACCGGCCTGCACGGTGTCAGTTCCCTGGCTGGCCAGTTCGGTCACGACGTCTCCGGCCACATCCACCACATAGGTGTCATCACCGAGCCCACCGATCATCGTATCTGAGCCCGCGCCGCCATTTAGGAGGTTCGCTGCGCTGTTACCCGTCAAAATATTATTGGCTGAATTCCCCGTTCCATTGATTGCGGCCGTGCCGGTCAAGGTCAGGTTTTCGATGTTGGCGCCCAGACTATAGGTCAAACTCGCCCGGACTGTATCGATCCCTTCATTGGCAAGCTCTGTCACCACTTCGCCTGCCACGTCGACGATGAAGGTGTCATCACCAAGGCCGCCAATCAGGGTGTCGATCCCGCCCGCCCCATCTAGGACGTCATTGCCTGCGCCACCGGTCAAGATGTTGGCAGCACTGTTACCGATAATCACATTATTGGCATCATTTCCCTTACCGTTAATAGCGGCTATGCCCATCAAGGTCAGGTTCTCAACCGTGGCTGACAGTGTGTAGCTTATACTGGCCTCAACCCGATCGTTGCCTTCGTTGGTTAGTTCGGTAACGACGTCACCGGCATTGTCGACGACATAGACGTCATCGCCGAGGCCACCCGACATTGTGTCAGCGCCCAAACCGCCGTCGATGCGATTGGTGGCGCTATTGCCGACCAAGATATTGTTAACGCTGTTGCCGGTGCCATTGATGGCGGCTGTACCCGTTAGGGTTAGGTTTTCGAGGTTTGCGCCGAGACTGTAGGTGATGCTCGAATTGACCCTATCGGTCCCTTCATTGGCCAGTTCGGAAATCACATCCCCTGCATTATCAACGAAATAGATATCATCGCCCAAGCCACCGATCATCGTATCGGCGCCGGCACCACCGTCCAGACTATTGGCCGCGCTATTGCCGGTGATGATATTGTTGAGACTGTTTCCGGTACCGTTAATGGCCGCTGTCCCGGTCAGAACCAGGTTCTCTACATTGGCGCTCAAGCTGTAACTGACGCTGGCCTGAACCCTGTCGGTCCCTTCGTTGGCCAGTTCGGTAACGACGTCTCCGGTCGCATCCACGACATAGACATCGTCACCAAGGCCGCCGATCATGGTGTCTGAGCCCGCACCACCGTCCAAGAGGTTCGCGGCGCTGTTTCCGGTCAGAATATTGTTAAGGGCGTTACCCGTTCCATTGATCGCGGCTGTACCGGTCAAGATCAGGTTCTCGACATTGGCACCAAGGGCGTAGGTCAGGCTGGCCTTGACCGTGTCGGCCCCTTCATTGGCCAGTTCTGTGACGATATCCCCCGCCACATCGACGATATAGCTATCATCTCCCAGCCCACCGATCAGGGTGTCGATCCCGCCTGCCCCATCAAGGACGTCATTGCCGGCTCCGCCGTTCAAGATGTTGGCAGCGCTGTTACCGGTAATGATATTGTTGGCACTGTTGCCCGTACCATTGATCGCGGCGGTGCCGGTGAGGGTCAGGTTCTCAACATTGACTGAGAGCGTATAGCTGACACTGGCCTCGACCCGGTCCGTGCCCTCAGTTGTCAGCTCGGTAACGATGTCACCAACATTGTCGACCACATAGCTATCGTCACCGAGGCCTCCAGCCATGGTGTCAGCCCCCGAACCGCCGTCGAGGCGATTGGCGGCGCTGTTCCCGACCATGATATTGTTGACGCTGTTGCCGGTGCCATTGATGGCAGCCGTGCCGGTCAGGACCAGATTTTCGAGGTTCTCGCCGAGGCTATAGGTAAAGCTGACCTTGACCGAGTCGGTTCCTTCATTGGCCAGTTCCGTGATCACATCGCCGACGACATCGACGATATAGGTGTCATCTCCGAGCCCGCCGACCAGCGTATCGATCCCGCCGCCGCCGTCGAGCGTGTCATTGCCCGCACCGCCCTCAAGCCGGTTCGCCGCAGCGTTGCCGATCAGCACATTGTTCAGGCTGTTGCCAACGCCATTGACCGCCGCAGATCCAGTCAGGGTGAGGTTCTCGACATTGGCACCGAGACTATAGCTAATGCCCGTTTGAACCCTGTCGATGCCTTCGTTGGCCAATTCGGTGACAATATCGCCCGCGACATCGACCACATAGGTATCATCGCCAAGGCCGCCGATCATCGTGTCGGCACCCGCGCCGCCATTGAGCAAATCATTGCCAGCCCCGCCGATCAGGCTGTTGGCCACATCGTTCCCAATCAACGTGTCCGCGCCAGAGCCACCAGTCGCGTTTTCAATGGTCACGCCAACCGCAATAGAGACGTTACCTATCAAGCCGCCGACGCTGGAGAAGGCCCCTGCGCGCAGATCGATGGTCTGGTTTTGGCCATAGCCGGAAAAGTCGAACCTATCGGTTCCGCCCGCATCCCAGACGCAGAAGACAACCGTTCTTGCGACCCCATTGACCGACGCCGAGAACCAATCGCGATCTGCCGTGGAATTAAAGCCATAGACCGTATTGCCCGTGCGGGTGGTCATGTTGGCCCCGTAGAGCTTTTGCACTGCGGCGATGTCATCCATCAGCGGCGAGGAGGCATACATATAGGCCGACGCACCGGTGTAGCTGGCGTCGAAATAGCTCATCAGGCTGTATTGGCGGCTATCCTCAGCATAGGAAGCACTGCTGCCATAGGTCGGTGCGCCGCCATTGTAATTGCCTGGGTGTTCTAGGCCCAAGGCATGGCCAAATTCATGCGCAATGGTCAGTCGGCCATAGGTTAGGTAGTCGTAGTTCTGGCTGCTCGCATAGTTGATATTGACGTGAACATCGCCTGAGGCTGACGCGACATCAATGTTGCCGGGCAGATAGGCATAGGCGGCTGAGCCATCGGCTGCTGAATAGTTCGAGAATAGGATGGTGGCATTGTTGGAATAGGCCGCTTCGCCGACCGTTCCGGTTCCAACGCGGTTGAACTTCACATTGGCCACATCGGACCACGAGACCATCATGGCGAGGGTGAAGTTGATCTCCGCCTCAGTGAAGCGTGAAAAACTCGCAGGATCGGTATTGGTCGCGGAACTCTTAAAGGCAAAGGTGAGGTTGGTGACACCGTCAACCGCGCCATCGGAGCTATCGAGCCAGCGATAGCCACTGCGGGTAAGAATATCGCCAGCTTCTGTGGCGGTTTTGGAAACCTTGCCATTGACGATCAAACCGCCGCCGCGGGCACTTCCGATCTGTAGAGCCATTTTGGCCTCCCCTATCGGTATTTGAGTAATAACGATAATTCTCAGTATATAAAATTTTCAACCATTGCGCAACAGCCTTGGAGGCGCGTGTGCCAAATGGTGATTTCAAATGAACAATAAAATCAACATTAACTATAATAAACGTTGTAAAATTTGAGTATTCTAAAAGATATTTCCACCCATCAAATATATTGGTTAATGAAATTTAACGGTTCCTAAATATTTTAACTAAATTTGATTTTTAACTATTCGAAAATCATAAGACAATTGTGAGATTCAAACCTCGCTCGTAATCAATCCTCAGGCTAAACCTAAAAAGTCTTTCTTTCCAATTTCGACACCATTGTGCCGCAGGATCGCGAAGGTCGTGATGAGGTGGAAATAGAAGTTCGGCATGGCCTGCTCGAGCAGATAGGCCCGGCCCTTAACCACGCTGGCTTCGCCGCGCCGGATCAGGGTGATGTCTTTCTCTTCCGAACCATCGATCTGATCGGCTGAAAAGCCCTCAACGATGGCCAGCGTATTGGCGACCCGAGCGATCAGGTCCGCGAAGCTTGTCTCGACATCGGCGAAACTGGTGGGCTCTTGACCCGCCAACCGCGCAACGGGTCCCTTGGCGAAGTCGGTGCAGAGGTGGATCTGGCGGTTGAAGGGCAGCATGTCCGGATAGAGGCGCGCCTGCAAAAGGGCGGTCGGGTCGATAGACCGCGCCTCAACATGAGCCTGCGCCTTGGTGAGAATGCCCAAGAGCGCCCGCAAACCTTGGGCGAAAACCGGTACGGAAGCCTGATACATCGAAAGTTGCATGGTAAATCCTCACCGGGGTCGAAGCGCCTAGGGACGGACCTTCTAGCGGTCCAATCCGTCCCTGTCGCTGGCAATCAGCCTTTACAGGTTCGCCGCGCTCAAATCCCCGTTCACAGCGGCCTTAAAGAGGGTGGCCATAATTTCCGGGGTCGTCGCGCGTGGGTTACTGCCCGTGGAGGGGTCGTTTTGGGCGTGGATGCCAATCGTGTCGGCTTGGTCTAGCGGAACGCCAATCGCGCCCAGATGGTCAGGAATGCCCAAGGCCTTGCGGAAGCTCAGGACCCAAGCCAGAACCGCGTCAAAACCCGCACCCTCAAGGCCCAAAAACCGCGCCAAAAGGTCCATCCGATCACTGATGGCCGGGCGGTTGAACATCATC
>CAISGS010000500.1 GCA_903884915.1 uncultured Caulobacteraceae bacterium
CGCCCCGGCATCAAGGGTCTGTCGGAGAATATTCGCGTCAAGAGCATCGTGGGCCGGTTCTTAGAACATAGCCGCATCGTCTGTTTCGCCAATGGCGGGCCGATGCCCGGTCCGCAGTGCCGCGTGTTCATCTCATCAGCCGACTGGATGCCGCGTAATCTCGACCGCCGGGTAGAGTCGCTGGTGCCCATTGAGACGCCGACCGTTCATCAACAGGTTTTGAACCAGATCATGGTTGCCAATCTGAAGGACGAGGCCCAGAGCTGGGCGCTTAATTCAGATGGTCACTACCACCGCGTGCCCGGATGGAACGTCAAACGCGCCTTTTCCGCCCATGAGTATTTCATGACCAATCCAAGCCTGTCTGGACGCGGCCAAAAGGCCAAGGACCGACCGAGAGCGATCGAAAATGTGGGCAAAGGCCGATAGGCCCGCCCGCGACGCGGCGGTCATCGATATTGGGTCCAACTCTGTTCGCTTGGTCGTCTATCGGCTTGAGGGCCGGGCCATCTGGACCGTGTTCAACGAAAAGGTTCTGGCAGGCCTTGGCCGCGACCTCGCCCGCTCCGGCACCCTGTCGCCTGAGGGCGTAGAAACCGCTCTGGCGGCCGTCAGGCGCTTTCGTGCTGTGCTTGAGTCCGTACAGCCCGGCGCGGTGTTCGTAGCCGCCACAGCCGCTGTGCGCGACGCCATCGACGGCCCAGCCTTCGTCAAGCGCGTGCACGATGAGACCGGTTATAGAATCCGCGTCCTATCGGGCATGGAAGAGGCAAACTATGCTGCCCTTGGCGTCTTAGCAGGCGCTCCCCTCGCCCAGGGTGTCGTTGGCGACCTTGGCGGCTCAAGCCTCGAACTCACGACGGTCGGACAGGGCCGGGTTGGCGAGGGCATTACCCTGCCGCTCGGGCCCCTCGCCCTCGCAGCATCCGGCCCGTTCGATCCGATCAAGGTCCGGACCGCCGTTGAACGCTGCCTAGATCAGGCCAATGCTGGGCGCTTCAAAACCGCCACCTTTCATGCCGTTGGCGGAGCCTGGCGCAACCTCGCCCTCCTTCAGATGCGGATGTCAGACTATCCGCTGCGCATCGTCCATCAATATGGGCTTTCAGCCACGGACGCTCAGGACGCCGCCCGTTTCATCGCGCAGCAGTCCAGGGGATCGCTTGACCGCATCGAGGGCATGTCGCGCAAGCGGTCTGAGACCCTGCCCTATGCCGCCACGGTTCTCGACTGCTTAGTCGATCATCTGGGCATCGAAGAGATCAGCCTGTCCGCCTTTGGCCTGCGCGAAGGCCTGCTGTTCGAGGCCATGTCGTCCGCTGACCGCGCCCTTGATCCCCTGATCGAAGGCTGCGCCGCCTTGGGGGCGCGGCAAGGCGTGGCCGAAGACCTTGGCTTGGCTCTGGAAGACTGGCTATCAAGGGCCTTTGCCACCCTGCCCGCCCTGTTCGCCTCAGACCGTGATCGGGTCTTGCTGACCGCCGCGTGCCGACTGGCGGACATAGGCGCAAGGCTGCACCCGGACCATCGCGCCGATCTGGTGTTCGAACAGGTCCTGCGCGCGCCCATATCGGGCATGGACCATGCCGAGCGCACCTTCTTGGCCCTGAGCCTCTTTTCGCGTCATGCCCCGACGGGGACACCGCCAGACTTGGACGTGATCAATCGGCTCTTGAGCGGCGATCAGCAAAGACGCGCGAGGGTTTTGGGAGCCTCTATGAGATTAGGCTGCGACCTGTCAGGACGAAGCCCAGCCCTGCTGTCCGCAGCACAGCTGAGCTTTACCCCCAGCGCCGTGGTTCTCACCGCCTCCCCGGCCTCCGCCGACCTGTTACTGGGCGAACAGACCGCCAAGCGCGGCGCCATGGTTGCGCAGATCTTGGGCCGCGAGATTGAGATCAGGACGGCTTAGGGGGGAAGTAAGGCCCTTCCCACCCATTCATCCTAACCTTACGCCCGTCGAAGGACGAGGATGTTCCATGAACGATCCAGTGGTGTGTAAGGGTCTGGATCCCCGCCTGCGCGGGGAAGAGGGGGAGGAAACAAGGCCCTCACTTAGACCCTCGCCCGTCCCATCCCGCCGTCTTCCCCGCGAAGGCGGGGATCCAGACCCTTTCGCACCGGCGGGACGTGGCCAGCCTGATCAATGCTTTCACAGTCAAAACGGGATGGGGAAAAAACAAGGCCCTCACCTCACACTCATCCTCATCCTGCGCCCGTCGAAGGACCAGGATGTTCCACGAACGATCCTTCGGTGCGTAAGGGTCTGGGTCCCCGCCTTCGCGGGGAACGCGGAAGAAAAACAAGGCCCCCATCCAACCCTCTCCCACAAAGGCAGGGCTTAGCCCCCTCTTAAAGCGCCGTAGCTATCTGCGCTGCCAGCGCCTTAAGCTCCGCCATGTCGGCCATATTGCCGTGGCCATGACCGGCCAGAGCCACGCCCTCATAGCGCGGGATAATATGGACATGCATGTGGAAGACGGTCTGTCCGGCGGGGGCACCGTTGAACTGGGTGATGACCACACCGTCGGGGTTTAAAGCGGTGGTGACCGCCTTGGCCAGCCTCTGGACCGTGACCATCACGTCACCCAAAGCCCGCCCATCGATCTCCAGAAGGTTCCTCGCCTTGGCGGTTTTGGAAATGACGAGGCAGTGGCCCTTAGATTGCGGGAACACATCCATGAAGGCGAGCACGGCCTCATCCTCATAGACCTTCACCGCTGGAATTTCCCCGCGAATGATCTTGGCGAAGATATTGTTGTCGTCATAGTGGCCCGAGAGGCTCATGGGTCAGGTCTCCTAAGGGTAGCGCCGGGGGCGTTAGCCGCCCGCCTTGAAGGGTGAATATTCTTCGGACAGCCAGTCCATCTCATTTTGCACGGCGGCCCGTTCCTGATCCAGATATCGCCGCACAGGCTCGCGCAGGGCGGGATCGGCGATGAAGTGGGCCGAATAGACGGGGGCGGGCAGATAGCCTCTCGCGATCTTATGCTGACCCTGAGCCCCGGCCTCAACGCGCGGCAGGCCAAGGCGGATGGCGTGCTCGATGGCCTGATAGTAGCAGA
>CAISGS010000501.1 GCA_903884915.1 uncultured Caulobacteraceae bacterium
CTGGGTCTGCAGGCGCTCAAGCTCATCGGCGACGCTGTCGAACAGTTCGGGATCGGCATCTTTAAGCGATGCGCCAAAGAAAGCATCCAGAGCACCGGCGTATATGTGGGCTTGCACAGTCATGGGGGGCCTTCCTTAGGACGGAATCGATCAGCACGAGCGTGGCATCACGCTTTGGAGCCTCTATTTAACTTCAAAGCCGTTTTGTTCAATCCTTAGACAGAGATTCAAGCGGCCAAATGAGGTTCGGACGCAGCCAATGTCGTTGGGGTTCAGTAAAGGGCGCGCATTTCTAGCCCTGAGCCGTCAAAGCGCGCTTGAGCTTGCCCATGGCGATCTGTTCCAGCGCCTTTGGATTGACATTGTGCGGCCCCATAGCGGATGCCTCGGTCCCGGTGGCCACATGGACCACCGCGCAAAGCATATAGGCACCGCGGCGGGTGAACTCGACCAAGACCTCAGATCTTGACGGTTCCGCCATCGCCTTTAAGCCGCGTGGCCGCCCAAGCGCTGCACGTTACAGCGTGACCAGAGCCTATCGAGCGCGGTGACCAGATCCTTCATCATCGCATCGGTGTGATAGGGCGTCGGAGTAAAGCGCAGACGCTCCGTACCGCGCGGCACCGTCGGATAGTTGATCGGCTGGACATAGATATTGTGGTCGCTGAGCAAGAGGTCGGACACCAGCTTGCAGTGATGGGGATCGCCCACCAGCAGCGGTACGATGTGACTGACCGACGGCATGACCGGCAGGCCGACCTCAATCATCATGCGCTTGAGGGTCTCAGCCCGCTCTTGGTGGATTTGGCGCACCTCGTCATGTTCTTTGAGCCAGCGCACGCTGGCCAAGGCACCGGCCGTCAAGGCAGGCGGCAAGGAGGTGGTGAAGATAAAGCCCGAAGCGAACAGACGAATGGCGTCGACCATATCGGTGTCACCGGCAATATAGCCGCCCATGACGCCAAAGGCCTTGCCTAGCGTGCCTTCGATAATGTCGATGCCATCCATGACACCGTCACGTTCCGCAACGCCTGCCCCGCGCACGCCATAGAGACCAACCGCATGGACCTCGTCCAGATAGGTCAGGGCACCGTATTTTTTGGCCAAGGCGATGGTTCCGGCCAGATCGGAAATGTCGCCGTCCATCGAATAGACGCTCTCAAAGGCGATCAGCTTGGGCGCATCAACGGGCGCGGCCTTTAGCAGGCTTTCCAAATGCTCCAGATCATTGTGCCGGAACACTTGGCGCTGACCACCACCATTGCGGATGCCCGCAATCATCGAGGCGTGGTTCAGTTCATCCGAGAAAATGATCAGGCCAGGCAGAATCTTATAGAGGCAAGACAGGGCCGCCTCATTGGCGACATAGCCCGAGGTGAACAGAAGGGCCGCTTCCTTTTGGTGCAGATCGGCCAATTCAAGCTCAAGCTCGACATGGTGATGGGTGGTGCCCGAAATGTTGCGTGTTCCGCCAGAGCCAGACCCGTTGGCATCAATGGCTTCGTGCATGGCCTGCAAAACGACAGGATTTTGGCCCTGGCCCAGATAATCATTGGAACACCAGACGACGATCTCGCGTTCTCCCTGCGGCGATACCCAAGTCGCGCGAGGAAAGTCACCGCAATGGCGCTTCAGATCAGCAAAAACCCGATAGCGGCC
>CAISGS010000502.1 GCA_903884915.1 uncultured Caulobacteraceae bacterium
GACCGGCGGCCTGGCGGAGGGACTTTATCTCACCCGCCTGGCCACCAGCGAGCAGGGCCCGCGGCCCGCGAAGGACCGGTTGAGCTACACTTTCGAGACCGACGCGCTGCTGGTCGACCGCACGCCGCCCGCCATCACGGCGACGTTCAGATCCTCTATCGCCATCAGCCAAGGCGCGTTGATCCGCACCAGAACATCAACGCCCTGAGCCGTGATCACGCCCACCGTCGCTGCCAGTTCGGCGCGAGCGCGCGGCTTGTCAGCCAAGGCAATGGCGTCTTCGAGATCAAGGATGATGCCGTCCGCGCCGCGCTCACCGGCCTTGGCCGCATGTTTGGGGTTGGAGACGAACAGCAAGGATCGCCAGAAAGGTTTAGCCGTCATGGGACGTCCTTTATTGTGGCCGTGGCGCTCATCACGGTTCGGCCATCGGCCCCGAGCGCGCTTAGAGTCACATCGCTTCCCGCTTGGCGTCCTACCAGATGCAAGGCCTCGCCGCAAAAGGCCGGGGACAGACCGCGAAAGCTGAAACGGGCTAGAGGCTGGTCGCCCAGATGCCGGCTGCAAAGGTCCAGCAACAGGCTGGCGGTCAGGGGACCTTGCACGACAAGACCCGGATAGAACTCCTGTTCTCGCGCATAGGGCAGGTCATAATGGATGCGGTGAGCGTTGAAGGTCAGGGCTGAAAAGCGAAAGAGCAAGGGCTCGCTCGGCGTCAGGCTACGCTGCCAAGGCCAGGCCGACAGGTCCAGATCAGCCTTAGGCGGCGCCGACGGGGGCATGGGGGCGCTGGCAGCCTCGCGATAGACAATGGTCTGGAGATCTTGCACCACCGCTTGCCCATCGGCTGTGAGGGTGTGATCGATCTCGACAAAGACCAGTTGACCCGTGCCGCCCGACTTTTGCGTCACGCTTGCGATGGTCGAGATGCGTGTGACGGCGCTACCGACCGGGATCGGGGCCAGAAAGGTCACGGCGCTAGAGGCCCACATCCGCCGGGGCAGGTCCACCGGCGGCAGGAACCCGCCGCGATGGGGATGGCCATCTGGTCCAAGCTGCGCGGTTGGGGCATCAGGCAGGCAAAGGCCCCAGTGGAAACTTTGCGGCACAGCCGCGCCCATCACGCCCTCACCGTCCAACATGGCGCGCCAGCGGGTCGCCGCGCCGATATCGGCACGATCGTGGGTGACCTCTCGCCTCCCGACCCAAGCGCTCCAGTCCTTGGACATCAGTAGGACCGGGGCAGACCGAGGACGTGCTCGGCGACATAGGACAGGATCATGTTGGTCGAGATCGGGGCCACCTGATAGAGCCGGGTCTCTCGGAACTTGCGCTCAATGTCGTACTCGGCGGCAAAGCCAAAGCCGCCATGGGTCTGGATACAGGCCTCGCCCGCCGCCCAACTGGCCTCTGCCGCCAGCATCTTGGCCATATTGGCCTCCGCTCCGGCATTTTCCCCGGCCTCATATTTGCGCAGGGCATCATGGACCATCAGCTCCGCCGCCTTCATCTGGGCATAGGCCCGCGCGATGGGGAACTGAACGCCCTGGTTCTGGCCAATGGGACGGCCAAACAGCACCCGCTCCTTGGCATAGGCCGAAGCCTTATCGATGAACCACTTGGCATCGCCGATACATTCCGCCGCGATCAGGGCGCGCTCGGCATTCATGCCCGACAGGATATAGCGAAAGCCCTGCCCCTCGACGCCAACCAGATTTTCCACCGGCACCTCGACATTGTCGAAAAAGACCTCGGTGGTGGAGTGGTTCATCATGGTCTCGATCGGGCGGATGGTCATGCCGCCCTGCTTGGCCGCGCGCATATCGACGAGGATGGTGGAGAGGCCATCGGTGCGCTTGGCCACCTGATCCTGCGGCGTGGTGCGGGCCAAAAGCAGCATCAGGTCGCTATGTTCGGCGCGGCTGGTCCAGATCTTCTGGCCGTTGATGATGTAGCGGTCACCTTCACGGCGAGCCACGGTCTTGAGCGACAGGGTATCGGTACCGCTGGTCGGCTCGGTGACGCCAAAGGCCTGCAGGCGCAGTTCACCGCTGGCGATCTTGGGCAGATAGGTCTGTTTTTGCAGCTCCGATCCGTGCCGCAAAAGTGTGCCCATAATGTACATCTGGGCATGACAGGCCCCGCCATTGCAGCCCTGCCGCTGGATCTCTTCCAGAATGGCTGCGGCGCCCGAAAGGGGCAGGCCGACCCCGCCATATTCCTCTGGGATCAGGGCGGCCAGATAGCCCGCCTTGGTCAGGGCATCGACAAACTCGCCTGGATAGGCGCGGTCGCGGTCCTTGGCGCGCCAATATTCGCCGGGAAATTCGGCGCAGAGCTTGGCGACCTCTTCGCGGATGCTGGCATAGGCGTCTTCAGACATGGGCATTCCATATTGAATCTATAGGTGAATTGATCATAGAACAGCTTCGGGTCTGGCCATCAAGTCGTCCCCTTGCCGCGATCTAGGTCAGCGATTGCTCCGTCCAAGGCCGCCAGCGCCGCATCATCCAGCCCCAGCCAATCGCGCAGGACCTCATCTGTATGTTCGCCAAGGCGCGGCGGGGCGCGGTCATAGCCAGCAGGGGTGCGGCTCAGCTTGGCCGGAAAAGCGATGGTCGGGATCGAATAGCCGTCCTCGCGGGTAAAATGGCGCACGGCTTGCCGGGCCTCGACAAAGGGATCATCGAGGGCCTGTTTGACGCTGTTCACCGGCCCAGCGGGGGCGCC